>JANNZE010000362.1:0-3282 GCA_031410455.1 Chitinophagaceae bacterium
CCGTGATCCGTGCAGTAGAAACAGTGGATACCTGTGTTGAAAAAGTGATACATGCTGCACTGGCAAAAGGATATGGTATTTTACTGACTGCAGATCATGGTAATGCGGACTATGAGATCAATGCAGATGGCACTCCCAATACTGCCCATACCCTTAACCTGGTGCCGTTTTTCATCATAAAAGAAGGGTTTAATAAACATTTGAAGAATGGTAAATTGGGCGATATTGCACCAACGATACTTAAATTGATGGAGATTCCATTACCACCGGAAATGACCGGTAACATTTTATTTGACTGAAATGAGAATAGTAAAAAAAATCTTATTAATACTGCTGGTTGCATTGATCCTGATCCAGGTTTATCCCCGCCCCAAAAAGAACACCTCGGAAGGTATTTCATCAAATGATATTACCAACGTAATGCAGGTGGAAGATACCGTTCTGAATATATTGAAAACAAGTTGCTATGATTGCCATAGTGATAATACCAGTTATCCATGGTATTCAAAAATTCAACCGGTGGCCATGTGGCTGGGAAATCATATTAAGGAAGGAAAAAGAGAATTGAATTTTTCACAATTCGCTACATACAGTGCTAAGAAAAAAGACCATAAGCTGGAAGAAATTGCTGAACAGATCGAAAAACATGAAATGCCGCTGAAAAGTTATACGTTCATACATACAAATGCAAAACTGTCTGCGGAACAGAGCGCATTGGTGCTTGACTGGGTAAAAAGAAACAGGATACCAAAACCTTAATCTGTTTTATGTCATTTAAGTTTCGTGGAGTTTTCATTTTTTTATTGATGCCGGTTCTGAGTTACGCACAGGAAGCCGACAGTGTTTCATCTCTTATAAAAAACCTGGACGACATTACTTTATCAGCCACGCGGTTCCCCGAGAAGAGTAAATACCTTTCCCAGGCCATTGTTTCAATTTCCGAGAAAAAAATTGCAGCGCTTAACCAGCCTACTACTGCAGAATTATTACAACATACCGGAAATGTATCTGTTCAAAAAAGCCAGGGTGGCGGTGGCAGCCCGGTCATACGTGGATTTGAGGCGAATAAAATATTGATTGTTGTGGATGGCGTAAGAATGAACAATGCCATTTTCCGCGGCGGTCATTTACAAAATGTGATCACCATTGATCCTGAAATGGTGGAACGTATAGAAATATTATATGGTCCCTCTTCGGTAATGTATGGTAGCGATGCGCTGGGAGGTGTGTTGCATTTTTCTACAAAAAAACCTGCTTTTTCAAATGACAGGCACACGCAGTTTCATGCACAATTTTTAACGAGATTATCTACTGCCTTTGATGAGAAAACACAGCATGTGCAGTTCTCTGCGGCAACCCGGAAATTTGCTTCTCTTACCAGTTTTACCTTCAGTGATTTCAGTGATATCAGGCAGGGAAAAAACGGAAATAAATTTTCCGGATGGGGTTTAAGAAATTTCACCGTTGAAAATATCAATGGCAAAGACAGTATGGTGCCCAATGGAAATCCTTTATTACAGACCCGCAGTGGATATAACCAGTACAGCATTTTACAGAAATTTTTATTCCATTCAAGAAAATCAGAACAGCAACTGAATTTTCAATATTCCTCTTCCTCCAACATCAACCGCTATGATCGTTTAACCGAAACCAATAATTCTGGAAATGCCAAAAGCGCTGAATGGTATTACGGACCACAACAAAGGTTATTAATAAGCTGGAATGTACATTTTCAGCACAGCGTTTTGGGGCAAGGAAATATCAATACTGCTTATCAATTCGTGGAGGAAAGCCGTAACAACAGAAATTTCCGGTCTTCAAAATTGAATCACAGGATTGAACAGGTGAAGATCGGCTCATTGAATGCAGATTTTAAAAAAGACTTTCAACCGTTGGAACTGGGATATGGCCTGGAACTGATTTATAATCATGTTCAATCGAGAGCATACGCAGAAAATATTCTTACAAAGGTGCAGTCAGACCTTGATACTCGCTATCCGGATGGAGGAAGTAATACACAAAATTATGCTGCTTATGCATCTGCCATTTATAAGATTAACCCAAAATGGATTGCACAGGCAGGATTGCGTTATACCACGAACAAACTGGAAAGTTCTTTAAGCAATAAATCATTTTTTCCATTGCCCTATTCCTCCATTGATCAGTCTTCGAAAGTGCTCACCAGCAGTGCCGGCATTGTATACCTGCCCAATGAAAAATGGAAATTAAGTGCTCAGGTTTCTACGGGATTCAGAACACCGAATGTGGATGATCTTGCGAAAATTTTTGAAAGCGGAAATGGAAATTTTATAGTTCCGAATGCAGAACTGAAACCGGAAAGAACATTGAATTATGAATTGGGAATAAATGCCCGGCCAGCAAAAAATATTTCATTCCGTGCTAACGGCTGGTATACGGATTATACGAATGTTCTAACAACAGACCGGTCCACTTACCAGGGATCGTCTACTATTTTATATGATGGTGTTCAAAGTAATGTGATCACTACAGTGAATAAAAACAAAGCATTTTTATATGGATATTCCCTGGATGTAAATATTTCATTCCTTCAACATTTCGAAATCCAGTCTGCTTATAATTATACCTATGGAAGAATAAAAGAGCAAACCAATTATCCGCTTGATCATATACCACCTGCTTTTGGAAAAACCGGGCTGGAAATGAAAAAAGGGAATTTTGTTTTCGCATTGTATGTTTTATACAACAGCAAAAAAGATTCTTCAGATTATAACCTAAGAGGTGAAGACAACCAGTTATACAGTGCAGATGTGGTGAAAGGATTTTCACCTGCATGGATCATCTATAATTTCCGGTCTGCTTTTAAAATCAGCGAACACCTTAATGTACAGTTTTCTCTTGAAAATATTACAGACAGGTTTTACCGCACCTTTTCAAGCGGCATCAGTGCGGCAGGCAGAAATGCAGTGTTCGCTTTAAGATGGAATTTATAACAGGAAAAACTGTTAAAATTTAAATGAAAGTATAAGTGCAGCGCCCTTGCCAATAGAATTGTCTATATTTATAAGGCACAAAATCTACTTACTATGACCGAAGAGCAAATGCTTGCCGGAAGTATACAACATAATGCTTCCGCACAGGAGGCATTATACAATAGATTCAGCCCTCGTATGTTAGGAGTTTGCTATCGTTTCGCGAAAAACAGGGAAGATGCGGAGGATATGCTGCAGGAAGGCTTCATCAAAATTTTTACACAATTACACCAGTATCGTGGTGAAGGCGCGCTGGAAGGCTGGATCAGAA
>JANNZE010000363.1:0-3764 GCA_031410455.1 Chitinophagaceae bacterium
TTTCTTCAATTTCAAAAAGATACCGGCTATTCATACAGAGGAAACAACCAGTTCCCGTGAATTCTGGATGTTCATCGGTTCCATCGTATTCTTCCTCACCGCTATTTTTATCATTGCCAAAACATCTACTCCGGTATACAATAAAATCACGGGCAGTAAGATCGCTCCGCCTGAAGATGTAGAATTTTCTTACAATAAGGTGGTGATCATGGTGGCCATCATCATTGGTTTACTTACAGCAGTTTCCCAGTATTTTAAATACAGGTCTACACCGGGAAATTATTTTTTAAAGAAGATCGCATTTCCTACTTTACTGGCAGCGCTGCTGATAGGGGGATTATCGGTCTTTTACCCGATGGAATATTATAAACATGGTATTGGATTTCTTGGAGCCATCTATGTAGCCTTGTTTGCTGCATTGTATGCTGCTATCTCCAATTCCTGGTATATAATTTCTGTTCTGAAAGGAAAACTGAAACATGCAGGAGCTTCTGTGGCGCATGCAGGATTTGCTTTGATGCTTGCGGGAATGCTTATTTCTTCCGCTAATAAAAATGTGATCAGCAGCAGCCGAGTGAACGGAATCACATTACCTGCTTCAAAGGATCCTATGACCAAACAAACAGATGATCCACAGGAAAATTTAACCCTGATCCGGGACGTGCCTACCAGTATGGCGAAGTACGATGTTACTTATCTGAAAGATTCATCCGGTCACGAGAAAGGCAGAAAATTTTATAAATTATTATTCAGCGAGAAAGATAAAAGTTCAGCAGGAAAAAATGATTTTGTGCTGGAGCCTGATGTATACCTGATGAAGGATAATAACATGAGCAGTAACCCTGATACAAAATCCTATTTCACAAAAGACATCTTTACTTATATCTCTTATGCACTGAATGATAAAACGGAAGATACCGCGTCATTCAGGGAAGTGATCCTGAAAAATGAAAAGGATACTGCTTTTTATAAAAACGGATATTTTATTCTGAAAAATGTTATTAAAAATCCGTCCGTCGGGAAATATAATTTTAATGCAAATGATGCTGCCCTGGCTGCAGAGATCCTGGTGGTGAGTAAAGACAGTATGCGATACAAAGCCATGCCTGCAATACAGGTGGTTGGAAATGATGTTGCACAACTGGATGATACTTTATATGCACAGAATATGTATTTCCGTTTTATGGGCATAACGGAAGATCAGAAAATAAGGATCGGCGTCAAGGAATCTGACAGGCTGATAGATTTCGTAACAGTAAAAGCCTATGTTTTTCCTTATATCAATATTGTTTGGTTAGGTCTGGTGATCATGGCGATCGGGCTTTTAATGAGTATGATCAAACGAGCAGGTCTTTCAAAAGGTGTGTCAGCAGCCATACTGGTGTTATTAACTGCCGGAATTTTTTATATGTTCCTGCTCGCAAACTAGCTTAACTTTTCTTTAAGGTTACTTTATGAGTGTTATGGTATTAATTAAGCACTGAATTGTGTTAAATTTACTTACATGAAATTTGTGCGGACCACTCTCCTTTTTAGCCTTGTATATTTTTGTATGAGCAATCGTACAAACGCACAGTCTGTAAATGATACGATCGTGAGGGAAGCCATTGTTTACAACGGCGATACCATTTCTTTAAGAACACTCGACAACATTCCCTTTTATTCAAAAATGAATGAGGCCCGCATGAATGCGAATGCCAGATACAATCGTTTGCGTAACGCCGTGTATGTGTGTTATCCGTATGCAAGAAGAGCCGGGGTAATATTGAACGATATCAATGATAAGATTGTACATCTATCCCCAAAATCAGAACGTAAGAAATACATCCATTCCAGGGAAAAGGAACTCAAAAAAGAATTTACAGATCCATTGTCGAACCTTTCGGTATACCAGGGAAAAGTACTGATGAAGCTCATCAACAGGGAAACAGGCAACAATTGCTATGAAATCATCAAAGAATACCGCGGAGGATTTACAGCCCGTATGTATCAGACGGTTGCATTTTTCTTCAGCAGCAATCTCAAGCAGTCGTATGATGCAGAAAATGATGATGCGGTTATGGAAAAACTGGTACAGGAAGTACAGCGCATGTATGGTTACCGCGAACAGCGTAAAATGGCCTCTCTCAATTAATTATATTCACATTTGTTGCTTTAGTTGTTAATAAGCACAAATTGCCTTGAATTCAACTCTTGTTTAAGTACTTTTTCTCGTTATTTCTAGTTATTTTGCATCCGCAACTTGATAGGAAAAATGAAAATTGATGTTTTAGCTTTTGGGGTTCATCCGGATGATGTGGAATTGAGTTGTGCAGGGGTTTTACTGGTTGAAAAATCGAAAGGTAAAACAACCGGAATTATAGATCTTACACAAGGTGAACTGGGTACCAGGGGTACAGCGGAAACGAGAAAGGAAGAAGCAGCAGATGCAGCTAAGATCCTTGGAGTGGATATACGGGAGAACCTGGAAATGGCAGATGGGTTTTTCAGGAACGATGAAGAACATCAGCGCAAAATAATTGTGGCTCTAAGAAAATACCGGCCGGAAATTATTTTATGCAATGCTCCGGAAGATCGTCACCCCGATCATGGAAGAAGTGCTCAACTGGTGGAAGATGCAGCTTTTCTTTCAGGTCTGTCGAAAATTGAGACCCATCACAATGGGGAATTACAACAGGCCTGGAGACCTAAATATGTTCTGAATTATATCCAGGACCGTTATATAAAGCCGGATGTTGTAGTGGATATTACTGCACATATCCAGGTAAAACTCGACTCTATCAAAGCCTACAAAACGCAGTTTTATAATCCGTCGCTGAACGAACCCGAAACTTACATATCCACTCCTTCATTTTTTGAAAATGTTGTGAACCGGTATAAGATGTTCGGGAAACTGATTGGCGTGGAATATGCAGAAGGATTTATCAGTAAAAAAACACTGGGTATCGAAAGTTTCGATGCTTTAATAAAAAAGAATACTTAATATGGCAACTCCAAAATTTGTAAATGCATCGGGATCTAATTTTCACCAGGAATTAAAACGCCGCGTGAACAATTATTTCCAGGAAAATAAAAAATTAAGCACAGGAGATTTCTCCCTGTATTTCAAAAGTATATTATTGTTCACCTTGTACGTAGCTGTATATGTTCATCTGGTATTTTTTACGCCGGGCACATGGTGGGCCATTGCAGAATGTATATTAATGGGCGGCTTAACCGCAGCGATTGGTTTTAATGTGATGCACGACGGCTCACACGGCAGTTTCAGCAACAGTAAACTGGCCAATAAAATGGCAACCTTTTCTATAAATATTTTAGGAGCCAGTGGCATCATGTGGAATAACAAACACAATATCATTCATCACACTTATACAAATATTGACGGAGTAGATGATGATATTGAGATTAAGCCATTATTAAGAATGTGCCCTACTCAAAAGAAAAGATGGATCCATCGCTTTCAGCATATTTACGTTTGGTTTCTCTATACTTTATTATTGATCGTATGGTTATTCATAACCGACTACACCAAATATTTTAAAAAGAAAGTTGGAACAGTGTCGCGACAAGAACTGCTCTCATTTTGCCACAACACGACCTCCTCATGCGAATTATCGAAAAATGCTTCGCTAATCGATCAACTGCTCGTTAACGTTGTCTCTCTATCTATGTGATGAACTCTGTGCGTAGTTTGGAGTCAGATGATAGGGTGTACGTATTCCGCCATTCTTTGGTGACGCGTAGGCGTAATAATTATTTTTGGA
>JANNZE010000364.1:0-2896 GCA_031410455.1 Chitinophagaceae bacterium
GATATACCAATAATGGCATGCAAAAAGCGGCTGCATTTATTGCTGATCAGTTTTCTGTGTATGGATTACAACCACTTCATGGAAAAAAGTTTGAACAGGGCTTTTCCTATTCTGTGAACACGTTTCCGGGAAAGATGAATGTTACGATCAATGGAAAGAGACTGGTTCCGGGAAAAGATTTTATAGTAGGAGAAGAATCAAGGGCTATCAATGCATCAGGGAATGTTGAAAAACAGGATAGCGTAAGTTTTCTTAACGCAGCTAATCGTTTTTTAATAAAACTGGAAGATAAATTAACATGGAGTGTTTCGCAAAAAGAAGCTGACTACACCATCCTTTATGTTGACAAAAAAGTTGTTTCATATCCTTCATCATTTGAAGTGGAGATAGAAAATAAATTTATAAAAAAATTCAGGGCAGATAATATATGTGCATTTGTAAAAGGAACGGAAAAACCGGATTCCTTTATTTTTATAACGGCACATTATGATCACCTGGGAGGTATGGGAGCAGATACTTATTTTCCGGGAGCTAATGACAACGCCAGCGGATTGTCGCTCTTAATGAATCTTGCTCGTTATTATGCGGCACATCCTCAGAAATATTCTATAGCTTTTATTTGTTTCGCAGGAGAAGAACCGGGTTTACTGGGGTCGAAATATTACACAGAAAATCCGCTGGTTCCTTTACAGAAAATAAGATTTCTTATTAATACAGACCTGGCAGGTACAGGTGAAGAAGGTATCACAATCGTGAATGCAACCGAATATACTAAAGAGTTCAGCTGGATGAACGAGATCAATGATCAGTACAAACTTCTGGCTAAAATAAATGCACGGGGAAAAGCACAGAACAGTGATCATTATTTCTTCACTGAAAAAGGCGTGCCTTCATTTTTCTTTTATACAATGGGAGGTATAAAAGCTTACCATGATATATTTGACAAAGCAGCAACGCTGCCAATGAATGAGCATGAAGACCTTTTTCAACTGCTGGTAAGATTCAATGACCGATTAATGAATAAATGATAAAACGCATTAAGCAATACCTTTTTGTTATAAAACTGAATTACAATTAATCATATGAACAGCAAAAATATTTTTATACTGGTTATAGTTTTCATGTCTGCTCAACTTTACGCACAGCCAAACAGATGGCAGCAGAGAGTGAAATATAACATGGATATTGATATGGATGTGAATACCAATCGGTTCACCGGGAAACAAAAACTGGTGTACACCAATAATTCGCCTGACCAGTTAAAGAAATTATTTTATCATTTATATTTTAATGCATTTCAACCGGGGAGCAGTATGGATATACGGAGCCAGGAATTAGGTAAAAACCTGATCAACGGTAGAGCCGACTGGGATCCCAGGGTGAAAGACCGCATATCTAAATTAAAAGAAGATGAGATCGGGTATCAGAGGATAAAATCTCTTAAACTAAACGGCGTTCCACAGCCATTTGTTTATCATGAAACGATCCTGGAAGTAAAATTATTAAAACCGATCATGCCGTCTTCAACGGTAATCATTGATATGGAATTTGAAGCACAGGTTCCTTTGCAGATCAGAAGAAGCGGTAGAGACAATCCACAAACAGGTGTGCGGTACAGTATGAGCCAGTGGTATCCGAAACTGTGTGAATATGATAATATGGGATGGCATCCAACACCTTACATTGCCCGCGAATTCTATGGTGTGTGGGGAGATTTTACCGTAAATATTTTTATTGATAAAAATTATAAAATAGGTGGTACAGGTATTTTACAAAACGCCGGTGAAATCGGGTGGGGATATGATAAACCCGGCACAGAATTAAAAAACATCAGTTCCGCAAAACGTATATGGAAATTCAATGCGCTTAATGTGCATGATTTTGTATGGGCTGCAGATCCTGATTTCAAACACCTTATAAAAAAAGCAGGTAACACTACTTTACATGTGATCTATGATTTTAAACCGGACAATACAAAAAATGATTCTGCCTGGCAGAAGGTGGCAGATGCAGCACAGGCTTCTCTTTCATACATTGAAAAGAATTTTGGAAGATATCCTTATCCGCAATATTCGTTCATCCAGGGTGGTGATGGAGGTATGGAATATCCAATGGCCACTTTAATTTCCGGCCCTTCATTAGGAACTGTTTTTCATGAGTGGATGCACAGCTGGTACCAGATGATGCTGGGAACTAATGAAAGTTTGTACGGATGGATGGATGAAGGCTTTACGAGTTTTGCAGAAGACCTTGTTTCAAAAAATTATTATGGAAAGAGTTCTCTGGAAGGATATCGTGATCAGTTAAAAGCAAAGCCTGATAATGCCTCTCTTAAAGATGCTTTGAATACATTGCCTGAAGATCATTCCGGTTCTTATGAAAGTTATTATTACCTGGTGAAGAGTGGAATGGAAGAACCGCTAACCACTCATGCAGATCATTTCAATACCAATTTTGCTTACAGCATCGCATCCTATTCCAAGGGAGAGATCTTCATGGAACAACTCGGATATATTGTAGGGGCTTCTGTAAGAGATAAAATACTGATGGAATATTACAATCAGTGGAAATTCAAACATCCTGATGTAAATGATTTTATACGACTGGCACAACAGGTTAGCGGAATGCAACTGGACTGGTACCAGCAATACTGGGTGAACGGCACTAAAACCATTAATTACGCAATTGATAGTTTATGGGAAGAAAATGGCGTTTCTAAAATTCGTTTGAGCAGGATTGGTAAGATGCCCATGCCCATAGATCTTCAGCTGACATTCAAAGACGGAACTACAGAAATGCATAACGTTCCCCTTAACCTGATGTTCGGCAGCAAAGCTCCGGAAGACAAAACCACCTGGATATTTCATGAAGAATGGAAATGGACACATCCCACCTA
>JANNZE010000365.1:0-4531 GCA_031410455.1 Chitinophagaceae bacterium
CTTTTTGTTTGCCCAAATCGACGGAGGAGATTCAGCGATTCAATAAATATTATTATGTCTGAGCTAAAAAAAGAACCAAAAAAAGGGCCCGGCAATCGATATACAGCCCGATTGCCGTTTCAGCTATGTGGGGCTTTTGTACAGAGTAAATTCAGCTTTTGTAATTCTATTGTTCGAATTTCACCTACGAGTTATTTATTAATAACGATGGAAGAAGACCACTGTGACTTTTTTAATCTTTGAAACTTTGTGGTAAAAAACTTCAGTTTTTCTTCATCAATAAGTAGACAAATATTTCTATCTCTTTTTCATTCCTGTCCAATGAGAAATAAAATTCCTGCCTGGCGAATAAGAAATTCCGAATATTTTATCACCATCAATATAGCCGGAATGGTAATAAATATTTTCTTTATCACTGGTAGTAAATCCAAAAAATACATATTCCCATTCTGTATTGAATTCACCATTAGTAAAAGTTGTACCATAAAATTCGCCAATGAAGCGGTTGCCTTTAATTGGTGTGATAGTAAAGTCTTTTAAATAAACTTCACTGTTTGGAGAAGGTCTTAAGTCAATAACCCATGTACCTTTAATTTTGTTAATATCAAATTTATTTGGTGAATCTTTTTTTGTCGCTTGAGGAAAATTGACCTTTTGTTTGGTAGCGATTGTATTTAATTGCTGGCTCATTTCAAAAAGATTGGTCGCATTTGTGTTGCTGAATACAATAATGGTTCTGTTTGAATCGATTACATGAATCCAATTGGCAGAGGAACCATATATACCACCAGGCCGATATGCAAATTTTGTATTCAGGGCGCCATATTTTTCTGCAATCCAAAACCCTAATCCTACATTATCTAATTCAGGACGAGGTGTAAGCATTAAGTTAACTGTTTCTTTTTTTAAAAGTTTATAGGTAAAAATTCCCTGATCAAATTTATACAGCTCTTCAACTGTTGAATACATGGCGCCTGCTGAAAAATAATTTTCTATGTAATATGGCTTATCTGCATTAAAAGTTTTTAAGCTATCATCATACACGTAAGATGGCATCAATCCGGCAATGATATCTTTTGCTTGCAGCATATCGGTATTGATCATCCCTAATGGATCAAGAATATTTTCTTTCAAATTTTCTTTAAAAGATTTACCCGTTATTTTTTCAATTATTTTACCGAGAATTATAAAATCTCCATTGTCATAATTAAACCTGTTTCCCGGTTTAGCTACTAATTTTCCACTTGAATATTTTGCTATAAAACTGTCAATACTAACAGGCGTAGAATAGATGTCGTCACTTTTATAACTTTCACAATTTGGTATGCCTGAACTATAGGTTATCAAATTTTCAATTGTTGTTTTATCTCTTGCTTCACCCGAATATTCAGGAAGATATTTTCCAATCGTTGCGTTTAAATTCAATTTGCCTTTCTCCACCAGTTGAAGAGCCAATACGGTAGTAAATGTTTTTGTGATCGAAGCAATTTTAAATTTTGATTTCGAATTAATGGTGGTACCCGATTGCCGGCTTGCAATGCCAATGCTATTTAAATAATCTATTTGCCCGTTTGTAGCCACCAATATAACACCATTGAAATTCTTTTCAGCGTTGTAAAAATTTAAAAGGTTTGCATATTCCGGGTTTTGCGCATATAAAATGCATGTATAACAGGAGAGAAGAAGAATAAATATTTGCTTCATTGTTTTTTGTATTGAATATAAAATACAGATTATCAAAAAGTATTAATTAGATAAAAGTTCAATTAAATGATTGCCCAGCCCGATTGCCACTTAAGCTCTACATGGCATTTGTGCAAAGAGATTTTTACTGATGAAATACTATTGGTCAATATTTATCTGTTTGTTATAACTCAATGACGATGATTAAAGATTTTGTACAACTTTTAAAACTTTGAGATTTCGTGGTAAAACCAAAACAGGCCGGTTGATATCAAAACAATCTCACAGGTTGTTATTTTAAAAGTAATACAGTTCCTTTGGCATTTTCTTTTATTCTCTTATTCCTTAATTTATAAGTACAATACCATATATACGCACCTATATTTTGCATTACGCCTTTGAATGTTCCGTTCCAACCAGTATTGTAATTAGTAGTAGCAAAAATTTTCTGTCCATAACGGTTAAAAATGGATAACTCAAAATATTCCAGGTCTTCAAATACCAACGCTTTAAATTGATCATTATTTCCGTCGCCATTAGGAGTGAATGTATTGGGAAAATAAATGCCTTTGGTGCAATTGGCATCAACAAGCGTAAAATTTTCTTTTCCTTTACATCCTGCGCTATTGGTTACCTGGAGCCAATAATTTCCCAATACATTTATCAATACAGAATCGGTAGTACTTCCGGTAGACCATACATAACTTTGAAAAGGAGTTGAAGATTTAATGTATTCCGTATTGTCTTTGCAGATATTGATGTTATCCGGAATAAAATTTCTGGGGGTATCAAGTACGGAAATCAATTTAAAAGTATCTCTTCCGAAACATCCTGCTGCATTTTTTACTTCCAGCCAATAATCACCTGGTATAGATACATTGTAATCAGGTAACAAAGAACCATCCTGCCACAAATAGCTTGTAAAACCAGCGCCACCATTTAGTGTAAGGGTTGTTCCTTCACAAATGGAAGTATCATTTCCCAGGAAAATTACAGGAAGTGGCAGCACACTTAAAATACTTACGGAATCACGCTTTATGCAATTGTTATTGTTTTTTACTTCCACCCAATAGATGCCCACTGTACTTGCTGTTAAGTTGGGAAGCGTGCTTCCGTTTTGCCACAGGTAAGAAGCAAAGCCTGTTCCGGCATTAAATGTAATTGACGTATTTATACAAAGGCTGGTATCAATTCCAAGATTCAAATTAGGCAATGCATACACGTTGAGAATGTTCAGCGTGTCTTTTGCCCTGCATCCGTTGACTGCCGTTGCGGTAACGATGTAAGTGCCTTGTGCCGCTGCTGCTACTGTTTGTGAAGCAGCTCCGGTATTCCATGCGTAATTTGTAAATCCAGGTCCTGGATTAAGCACCATGCTATTTCCCTGGCAAAGGCTTGTATCTATTCCTAAAAAAACAGGTGGTGCAGTTTTACTATTTATCCTGATGGTATCTACCAACGTACAGGTTGCGCTGTAACTGGCTACCAGGGAATATACCGTATCGATTGTTGGCCAAACCCTGACAACCGGATTTGATAATGAAGAAATATTGTAGTTGGGTGCCCAATGATAATTATAAAATCCTGCAGGCGCAGTTAGCGTAAGGGTATCTCCTTTACATAACAATGTGTCGTTGCCGATATTGAATGCGGGTGCTACAAGAGTTGTGATATTTACTGTATCTGAATAAACATTGCCGCAATTATCTTCCGCAGTTACAAAATATAATCCCGGAAGAAATGCAGTAAAAGTTGAATCCGAAGAGTTGTCCTGCCATTTATAGGATTGAAAACCCGGACCTGCTTTCAGTGTGGTTACACTGTTGCTGCACAGCTGCAGATCAGGTCCAAGATTCAAAGTTGCAGGTGCATTGAAGATTAATACCGAGATAGAGTCTTTCAATATTTTACAACTTAAAAAACCGGTGGCAACTATTTGAGCAGTACCGATGCCACCAAAAAGCAGGTATAATGTACTGTCATTTTGCCTGGTTATCTGATAAGACACTGTGGTATTGATGGTCCATTGGGGCGTTAGAGTACATCCGTTACCTCTGCTTAATTGAATTTTTACAGTATCGGAAATTTTACAGATTTTCAAAGGACCTGTGAGGTTGAAACCGGTGCAGTTTGCCGTGTCGCAACTTACTGGAATTACGCATTCATCCGCAACACAAGCTCTGTTTGTAAATAGGGCAATATTATTCTGGCTGTATGGAACAGAAGCAACGGTAATAGTTGGAGTGAGAACATTGTAATTGTTATTAACAGGCGAAGGAAGTGCCTGCACGTTAACTACTGCAACGGATGAACTGAAAAAGCAATTATTTGTCAGGTTACTTATAGCAAAAGAGAAAAGCGCAGGATAATTATTTACAAGACTTGTTCTGTTGTCAAAACCATTGCCGGCAAAATAAAGTTTTTTGTTGTTACATAAGGCATCACCTGCATTGATTGTAAGATTGCCTGTAGAAGACTTCGATGATGAGATCACATTAAATAAAGTATCCAGCGCGATTAGATAAGATGTATTATTATTGAATGAATTACCATTTACTTTACTGCAAACAAATACCAGCGAAGAAGAAGCATTATCAAATACCATTTTATGGTTTAAAAAAGTAGCATCCGTCATATTAATAAAATGCTTGCTTAAAACGTTGCCATTAAAATCCAGTTTATAAACTACTCCATCCAGCGGAGAGGCAAAATAACTTGATACAAAGTATCCCGTGTTTGTTCTTACAATATTTTTAGCTTTCAGATTATTATTCCAGATTTCATTGCCGGTTATTTTATCAAGGCAGATAAGGCCTCCATCTCCTCCTTCAAAACCTAATAAAACCTG
>JANNZE010000366.1:0-2746 GCA_031410455.1 Chitinophagaceae bacterium
CCATTCAGCACATTTTCAAAACCCGGAACGGCCTGTTTACCCACTTTATCCCTCAGTTCCAGTACTAAACGCTCCGCTGATTTCTTTCCTATCCCCTTCACATTTTCCAGAACCTTTGTATTACCCTGTGCAATAGCATTGGCTACTTCTTCAGGCTTCAGTGATGACAACATCATGCGTGCTGTTGCTGCACCAACCCCTGAAACACTTATGAGATACTGGAAGATTTCCTTTTCCCTAAGGCCAAAAAAACCAAAAAGCGTATTACTGTCTTCTTTAACCTGGAAATGGATATATAACTTAACTTTCTCGAGATGCTGGATCTCAGAATAAGTATTTAAACTGATATAAACCTCATATCCTACGCCGTTTACATCGAGGTAAACCACGCCGGGACTCTTAAAAGTTAGTTTTCCATCCAGATAAGCATACATAATAATAAAGCGCTGACTACGAAAATAAGGATATTTTGTGTGGTATCTGTTTAAAAATACAAAACGTTTTTACTGTATTTTTGGCACCCTATAAATAATTCTAAATCAAGATTTAGCAATGCATAAATTATCTGCAGCAATAACCGCGGTTGGAGGATATGTTCCGGAATACCGGCTTACCAATAAAATCCTGGAAACGATGGTAGATACCACGGATGAATGGATCAAGAGCCGTACAGGAATTGAAGAAAGGAGGATCTTAAAAGGAGAAGGACTGGGAAGCAGTGATATGGCAGTGGAAGCAATAAAAAATCTGTGTGACAAAAGAGGGCTGGATCCGAAGGAAATTGACTGCATCATTTGTGCAACTGTTACTCCGGACCTTACTTTTCCGGCAACAGCAAATATCATTTCAGATAAAATAGGTGCTACGAATGCTTTTGGTTTTGATGTGGAGGCAGCCTGTTCCGGATTTTTATATTCCGTTACAACGGGTGCAGCGCTGATAGAAAGCGGCCGTTATAAAAAAGTAGTGGTGGTTGGTGTGGATAAGATGAGCAGCATCATCGATTACAGTGACCGTGCTACTTGTATCATTTTCGGTGACGGAGCCGGTGCCCTTTTGCTGGAAGCGAATGAGGATGGATATGGCGTACAGGACAGTATTTTAAGAAGTGACGGCAGTGGTCGTCAATATTTACATATGAAAGCCGGTGGATCGGTAAAACCACCAACCGTGGATACTGTTTTAGCTAAAGAACATTATGTGTACCAGGAAGGCCAGGCCGTTTTTAAATTTGCTGTAAAAGGCATGGCTGATGTAAGTTATGAACTCATGCAGCGCAATAATCTTACGGCCGATGATATTGCATGGCTGGTACCACACCAGGCGAATCTGCGCATCATTGATGCCACTGCCAACCGTATGGACCTTCCTAAAGAAAAGGTAATGGTGAATATCCAGAAATACGGCAATACTACCGGAGGAACTATTCCGCTTTGTTTGTGGGACTGGGAGAGTAAACTCAAAAAAGGAGACAACCTCATACTTGCTGCATTCGGCGGGGGCTTCACCTGGGGCGCAACCTGGATTAAATGGGCATATGGTGAATAATCTGGTTGGGATTGATCATCACAACAAATGTATTACTTAGCTGTTTCACAGGATAAGGTGATTAATTATTCTGTAAATTTGATTCAAATCTGATTATGCAAAAGCTCTTCCTGATCGTATGGATATTAACTTTTTCCCTATGTTCCAACGCACAATATTCACGCTACATCATCCGGTTCTCTGATAAAGGCTCCAACCCTTACAGCATCAGCAACCCGTCGGCATACCTTTCTGCAAAAGCAATTGAAAGAAGAACACGGTATAATATTGCCATCGACAGTACAGACCTTCCTGTAACACCACGGTATATTGACAGTGTACGACTAGCAGGAAATGTAACCATATTGAATACCTCCAAATGGCTGAACCAGTTAGCCATTAGAACCACCGACGTGGCGGCATTGGCGAAAATCAGAACATTTCCTTTTGTAATCAGTGCTGATGAAATTGCAGCAAGGGAAATATCCACACCCACTTTTAATAAATTTTCACTGGAAGAAAGTATGCTGAATACACCAGTGGGAACCCGTGCCAGCAACACAACAGATAATTTTTATAATTATGGAAAATCCTTTGCACAGATCAATATTCACCAAACGCAGTTTTTACACAATCATGGTTTCAGAGGGGAAGGCATGCTGATGACAGTGCTGGATGCAGGTTTTTTCCGCTTTACTACCCTGCCGACCTTTGACAGTATCAGAAACAACGGTCAGGTATTGGGTACATGGGATTTTGTGGCGAATGAAACCAGTGTGGATGAAGATAATTCTCATGGTATGCAGTGCCTGAGTACCATAGCGGCAAATATGCCCGGAGTTTTTGTGGGCTCTGCTCCAAAGGCTTCTTTTTATTTATACCGCACTGAAGATGTTGCATCAGAATATCCGATTGAAGAACAAAACTGGGCCGCAGGAATGGAACGAGCTGACAGTATTGGCGTTGATATTACTTCTACTTCCCTGGGATATACGCAGTTTGACAGAGCACAGTTCAACCATACTTATGCAGATATGAATGGCAATACTACCATAGCTGCACGGGCAGCGGACTTCGCAGCCAAAAAAGGAATGATGGTGGTAGTGGCCGCGGGTAATGAAGGCACATCTTCCTGGCATTATATCAGTACACCAGCTGATGCAGACAGAGCAGTGGCTGTTGGTGCGGTGGATACTTTGGGAAATGTTGCGGGGTTCAG
>JANNZE010000367.1:0-9028 GCA_031410455.1 Chitinophagaceae bacterium
TTTGTATGTATTGCCGGTTACCTGATGAAAACAGAAATGCACTTTTACCTGCTGGCATGTGCGGTCGGCCTGGTGATGGGTGGCATACAATCGCTGAGCAGATCTACTTATAGCAAATTGATGCCGGTTACCAAAGACACCGCTTCCTTTTTCAGCTTTTACGACATCACAGAAAAGATTGCAATAGTAATAGGTTTATCTTCTTTCGGATACATCGAAGAATTTACAGGTAACATGCGTAATTCTGTTCTGGCACTTATTGTTTATTTTGCTTTAGGACTGATCTTCTTAATATTTGCTTTGCATAAACAGAAGCAATTAACTAAATAAAATAAATATGAATCTTTATACCATAGAAACCGGGTTTTTTAAACTGGATGGCGGGTCGATGTTCGGTGTGGTTCCTAAAACTATGTGGAATAAATTGAATCCCGCTGATGAAAATAATATGTGCACCTGGGCTATGCGTTGCCTCCTGATTGAAGACGGCAACCGGCTTATACTGGTGGATAATGGAATTGGTAATAAACAGGATGATAAATTTTTCGGCCATTATTATCTTCACGGAAATGACAGTCTTGACAGCTCCCTTAAAAAACAGGGTTTCAGTAAGGAGGACATCACAGATGTATTTTTAACGCACCTTCATTTTGATCATTGCGGGGGAAGTATTGTAAGAGAGAACGACAAACTGGTTCCTGCATTTAAAAATGCGCATTACTGGAGCAACGAAAGACACTGGAAATGGGCAACAGAGCCTAATGACAGGGAAAAAGCATCTTTTTTAAAGGAAAATATTTTGCCTATTCAGCAAAGCGGCCAGTTAAAATTTATTGAAACACATGCTGCGGAATTCCCTGAAAATATAATGGTTCGCCAGGTGTTTGGTCATACCGACGCTATGATGTTGCCGCAGTTAATATATAAAGGAAAAACGATATTGTTTATGGCCGACCTGTTGCCTTCTGCAGCACACATTCCTATTCCATACGTAATGGCATATGATATGTTTCCACTCACTACATTAAATGAAAAGAAATCTTTCATCACAGAGGCACATCAAAATGATTATATTTTATTTTTTGAACATGATCCTCAGATAGAATGCTGTAACCTTATCATGACAGAAAAAGGGATCCGCAAAAACGAAACGTTCCGGTTGTCGGATATTTAACGGACATTCATCAGTGAAGTAAGCGGATAACGAAGATTGCTGTATCCCATCATATCCACTTTGATAGATCCTACTGAAATAGGGCTTTCCACACGCAGTAATAAATGATTGGGATCATCACTTACCCAGGCCACCATCTTTTCACCACCTTCAAAAATGGTTCCTTTGATCAGCAGGGGTTTGAATTTGATGGCGTGGAATTTTCCGTAACGTGTTTTAATCTTCTCTTTTCCCACATAACGGATGTACAGATGATAAATCTCATCATCCAGGAACATATCAAAAGGAATTTTATCTCCCGGTTTGTATTTATTAAAATCAATATTCCTGGCGTAGTACATTGAACTCACCACATCCTGCATACAATCGGTGATACTGAAAACGCCGTTTGTACTCACCGCCTTATTGGTAGACTGGTTAAACGTAACATTGTTGTATATCTTATGACCGCCTTCATCTACATTACGGATGAATTTATAAGGAAGCAACGTGGCGGTATCTACGTAACTTTCATAACGGTCTCTTACTTTAAAGAAGTTATCGAAGAAAGAATAAGACTTCCCTTCGCCCACGAAATGATAGACGGGCTTGCCATTGAATCTTTCCAGTGTAGTGGTAAAAGTTGCATCGCCGGCGCCTACATAAGCACCCAGTGCATTATAGAAAACGGTCATTTTTACCACTTCCCCGGCTTTGAATGCTTGGTTACTGATGCCGCAAAAATCAACAGGCGGCTCTGGTGCCTTCATAAAACTCAACGTTATAAGTAGCGCTAATGTTAAACCTATGTTGCGTAAAAAATTTTTCATTTCTCTTTTAAAATTTTGATTCCGAAAATTAAAATACTGCCAATGATAGCCGGAACAACTAAATTGATCATCCAGATAGCCATGGCTGCTGCCTGTATACCCAGGATATTGTTACTGAATAAACCAAAGATCTGAACACTGGCCAGTGCCCGTATAGGAAGTTCAACAAAACCTGCAGTGGGCGCAATTGCCATTACAAGATAAAAAACTGCAATCAGTAAAAAACAATCTGCCGTATTTATATGAACATCCATCACGTTAAGCATCAGCACGTATTGCAAAATAAATATCATATACCTTAAAAAGGAGAGAATGAAAATTCTTAACAGAAGTTTGCGTTCAAACCCGGCCAGTACATGCAGATGCTTAACAACTTTTTCTGAATAAGGAAGCCTTGCTACCAGATGCACAACCGAATCTACTTTAAAATAAATGAGCAATAAAAATAAAAATGAACACAACCCTATCAGCAGCAAAACGTTTCCTATCATCCAGGGTGTGGCCTCCCGTATGGCCGGCATTACAGAAAGAGAACTTTCTTTTAACACCACCAGTGCTATGGTGCCCAGCAGCAAAGTAACCATTAACTGGCTGATACTTCCCAGGATGTTGACAGAAATGGCCGTAAGCCTGTTTTCTTCCTTCAGGTAAAGGATCCTTCCGCCGTATTCGCCTATCCGGTTAGGCGTAAGCATGGTAATACTGCACCCGGATAATACAGAACGGAAAGCATTTGCGAAACTTAAATTCTCCAGCGGACGAAGAGATATTTTCCATTTCAGCGACTCGATCCCCCAGTTTAAAAACATCAGAAAAAAAATGATCCAGAAAACAGGATCGCTCCAGCTGTTGCGGATATGGGCCCAACGTTCAGGCAGATCCTGCTGATGAACGATCTGCCGGTACAGGCTCCAGCTCAATAAGATGAACAAAAGAGGCGCAAGGAAATAATTGAATATTAATTTGATACTTTTGTTCAACAGTTGATTTACTTTATCATTACCTCTTGCAAAATACGCCAAAAATAATACTGGGGATTGATCCCGGAACGGTAATCATGGGATATGGTATCATTGAGATCAATGGTTCTCATACCCGAATGATAGAAATGGATATTCTGAAACTGAATACCAAACTGGATGCATATGAAAAATTGCAGAAAATTCACCAGAAGGTGCATCAATTGATCGTTTTGCATAAACCGGATCATTTTGCCATTGAAGCGCCTTTTTTTGGAAAGAACGTACAGAGCATGCTCAAATTAGGACGTGCTCAGGGTGTGGCCATTGCCGCCGCTATGCAACAATCTATTCCTGTTTTTGAATATTCACCAAAGAAAGTAAAACAATCCATTACCGGAAACGGAAATGCAGACAAAATACAGGTGATGAAAATGCTGCAGCACCTGCTGAAATTTGATGAAATGCCGGCTTATATGGATGCTACCGATGCACTCGCCGTTGCGGTTTGCCATCATTTTCAGAGCCGCACCATTTTACCTGCCGGAAAACAAAAAGACTGGAAATCCTTCATTACTTTACATCCCGAAAGGATCAAATTATAAAGCAGACAGTATTTTATCACGGATCTGTTCCATCTCCTCTTTGGAAACTTTTAATTTTTCTCTCGTAAAATTGAGATCATCCGCAGAATTTATCGGAACCAGGTGCATATGGGCATGAGGCACTTCCAGACCGATCACACTGATGCCGCAACGCCTGCAATCCATTGTTCTTTCAATAGCTTTTGCAATAGGTTTGGCAAACACCAGCATACGGGAGAGATATGCATCATCTACATCAAATATTTTATCCACTTCGGCTTTCGGCACTACCAGCACATGGCCTTTCACAAGTGGTGAAATATCCAGGAAAGCAATGAAGTAATCATCCTCCATTATTTTATAAGAAGTTATTTCCCCTGAAATTATTTTAGTAAAAATTGACATGATCAAATAGATATATGTTCGATCCTGAATTTTAAAACTCCGGCCGGAACAGATACTTCTGCCACTTCACCCACCAGTTTTCCCAATAAACCCTTGCCTATTGGCGAAGTAACTGAGATCTTCCCCGCCTTAAGATCTGCTTCACCTTCAGAAACGATCTGGTAGGTAACCGTCTTCTTTATGCCAAGATTGGTAACTGTTACTTTAGTAAGTATGCTCACGCGGCTGGTGTCGATCGTGTTTTCATCAATGATCCTCGCAGATGCCATGATACCTTCCAGCTGGTTGATCTTAGCTTCCAGCAAACCCTGCGCCTCCTTTGCAGCATCATATTCCGCATTTTCCTTCAGATCACCTTTCTCACGTGCTTCTGCTATAGCGTGACTTGCAGCAGGACGATCAACAGATTTAAGCCGGTGAAGTTCCGCCTGCATCTTATCAAAAGTTTCCTGCGTAACATAGTTCGTATCTGACATTTCAATTCGTTTGTATTAATAAAAAAATACAACGCTTCAGTACTACTAAAGCGTTGCATGACTACAAATATATAAAAAATAGTTCCGTTATAAATCCAGTTTCCGAAGAAGCACGGTAGCCATTTCCAGAAAGGCTTCCTGCGTGTATCCAGCAATATGTGGAGTTACGATCACTTTTGGGTGTTGTACCAGCTGTTGCAATTGCGTCTTTTCAGTATCGCTCATATTTTCCAGGGATTCATTTTCCAGTACATCAAGGCAGGCTCCGCTGATGATACCGGCATCGAGGGCTTTCAGCAAATGCGCTAACTTAACAATTTCTCCACGGGAGGTATTGATGATAACAGGCTTCGTTTCCATCATATTAAATAAAGACTCCTCACATAAATGTGCTGTATCTGAATTGAGTGGCAAATGAAAGCTGATCACATCCGAATATTTACAAACCTGTTGGAGGCTGGCTTCTTTGATATTGGCTTTTCCAAAATCATATTTGTATTTATCATAGGCCAGTATGGTAACATCAAAACCTGATAATATTTTTGCAAATGCTGAACCTGTATTTCCAAAGCCGATGATGCCCACCGTTTTATGTGATAATTCAACGCCGCGGTTCGGTTCTCTCAGCCATTTCCCTTCGCCGATCTCTTTTTCACTTTTATGAATATTCCGCAATACATTCAGCAGCATGCCCAGTGCATGTTCAGCAACGGCATTCTTGTTTCCCTCCGGGCTGCTTACGCAACGGATATTTTTAGAAATGGCAAAATTAACATCTATCAGTTCCATTCCGCTGCCCAGCCTGCCAATCCATTTAAGTTTACCGGCTCCCGATAAAATATTTTTATCCAGTTTAATCCGGGTGGTCACTACCAGGCCTTCAGCAACAGCTATACGTTGTTCCAGTTCTGCATAGGTGATGGAAGGAAGATATTCATATGCGTATCCCTTTTGAGAAAGCGCATTCAGGAAATACGGATGCACAGGTGCTGTGATGATGATCATGGTTTGCAGGCGATCATACTGATCTCCACATTTACATTTTTAGGTAATCCTTTAACAGCAACTGTTTCACGTGCAGGAAATATTCCGGAAAAATAACCGGCATATATTTCATTCACCCCGGCAAACAGGTTCATGTCTGTAAGAAAAATGGTTGTCTTCACCACATGGTCAAATGTCATTCCGCATTCCGTTAAAATGGCCTGCAGGTTATGCATTACCCTGTTCGTTTCTGCAGAAACATCAGCATTGTCCAGTTCCCCGGTACGTGCATCGAGCGCAATCTGCCCGGAGATATACAACATATTTCCTGCAAGAATGGCCTGGTTATACGGGCCGATAGGAGCCGGTGCTCCTGTTGTTTTGATTACAGTATTTGACATATATTTTTAAAACACAAATATATCTTTAATCAACCACCTATTTTTGCAAAAAAACAATATGATCGCTGTTTGCGGACCGGAAGAATTACTGGCGGAGTTGCCGGAATTTAATGATCAGGTACACATCATTTCCAAAGATGAAATAAATACAAATAAAGAGAAAGTTCTGCTTTACTTATATGAAGACGGACACCAAGTTCAGTTCAGTAAATACCAGATTGTTTTAATAAATGCGGTTTGCGAAACCTTATCTGCGCATCATTTATCGGAGAATATATTGAGAATGAACGGATGGAAAAGTTTTATACACCGCACAGCCTGGGAAATTGCAGGAAAAATAAATGATGATCTTTTAGATGCAACTTCTTCCATAGGTAAAAAGTTGATTCCCGTAAAAGATGAACCCGGATTTATAGCAGGCAGAGTGCTGGCTATGATCATTAATGAAGCATGGTTTGCCAGAGAAGATAATATCAGTACAGAAAAGGAAATCGATATTGCTATGAAACTGGGAACCGGTTATCCGTACGGGCCGTTTGAATGGACAAATATCATTGGAGCACAACATATAATTGATCTGCTGAATGTACTTGCGGCTACGGATGCCCGTTATCAGCCTTGTGAATTTTTAAAAAAAGCAGCCCGGGGATGAGAAAAATATTGCATATTGATACATCCGGTGAACAGGGAATGGTTTGTCTTTCTGGTGACGGAGCATTAACAGACGTTATAAAAAGTGACAATCAGAAAGAACATGCCTCTTTTATACATGAAGCCATACTGGATCTTTTAAAAAGAAATGCAACGGACATTCAGGAATTAGAAGCCATTGCTGTTACGGAAGGTCCTGGTTCCTATACAGGTTTAAGGGTTGGATTATCCACTGCTAAAGGATTGTGTTTTGCACTGAATATTCCGCTGATCACCTTAAATGCCTTGGAATTATTAGCACATGCGTCAGCGGAACTGCATCCCGGATATTTTATATACTGGCCAATGATCGATGCCCGCAGAGATGAAGTTTTTACAGCTAAATATGATAAAAATTTATCAGTCGTATTACCACCACAGGCAATAATTCTTCATTCCGGCATTTTTAAAAATGAAACCGATACCGGAAAAATTTTATTTTCAGGATCCGGCTCCGGAAAAATAAATAATTACATCGGCTCCGGAAATTTTACGGCAATTTCAGAAATCAACACTGTTTTATCGCATTGTAGGATGGGTTTTAACAAATTAGAAAAAAAAGTTTTTGTTGATCTGCTTTACACAGAGCCTTTGTATATCAAGGAGTTTTATAATGACAAAAATAACACCTGATCCCAGATTATAGAAATTAACAATACCATCGTATGATTTTTATCCTGTATTCCTATCTTTGCCCAGCATAAACACCTATTAAATTTTATTTTCCTATGATGTTCGACACTCAATCAAAAGAGCAAAGCGCTGCCACTGAATCACCTGATCGAAAGGATACAATTAACATTAACTACCACAACCTCAAGAAAGCTTCTCTCGTATTACGGGCGTTGAATCACAAACTGAGACAACAGATTTTAACGTTAATTGAAACAGAAAAGAAAATCACTGTTACAGAAATATATGTAAGGATGAGACTAGAGCAATCTGTTGCTTCCCAGCATCTGGCCATATTAAGACGTGCAGGATTTGTTGTAACCCAACGTGAAGGAAAATTCATTTATTACACGGTTAATTACAAACGAATTGAAGAATTAAATCAATTTGTGCAGGAACTGGTTGCATAAAAGCTTTGTATGAAAGAATAAAAGCGGATGAATTCATCCGCTTTTTTCATTTTATCTTTGCAGACAATAAATTATATACATGTATATTCAACAATTATATACCAGCTGCTTAAGCGAAGCAGCTTATTACCTGGAAAGCAATGGCGAAGCTGCTGTTATTGATCCGCTGCGTGATACAGAGGCTTATATCAAAATTGCCAAAGAAAGAAAGGCCACCATCAAATACATTTTCGAAACACATTTTCACGCTGATTTTGTAAGCGGTCACCTTGATCTTTCAAAAGAAACCGGTGCTCCTATTGTATATGGTCCTAATGCAAAAACAGGATTTGAAAAACACAGTGCTACAGATGGTGAAATTTTTACATTAGGAAATATCACCATCCAGGCAATTCATACACCGGGACATACCCTGGAAAGCACCTGTTATTTATTGAAAGATGAGACAGGCCGGGATCACGCCATTTTCACAGGCGACACCTTATTTGTTGGTGATGTAGGCCGACCTGACCTCAGCAGCGGTGATATGAGCAGTGAGGAACTGGCAGGTATTATGTACGAAACTTTGCTGCATAAAATTCTTCCACTTGCAGATGACGTATTGGTATATCCGGCACACGGCCCGGGCAGCAGCTGCGGTAAAAATTTAGGTCCAAATACGCACAGCACGATCGGTGATGAAAAGAAATCTAATTATGCATTGCAACCCCAGTCAAAAGAAGATTTCATCAAAGCAATTACCACCGGGCTTGCCACGGCACCCAGATATTTCCCGGTGAATGCCATGATCAACCAGCAGGGCTATGATCCGCTGGCGGAAGTAAAGGAAAAAGGTTTACGTCCATTAATCATCCCTGAATTTAAAGAACAGATGCAGGATTCCATTATCCTGGATACCCGTAATGCAACAGAATTCACAAAAAGATTTATTACTGATTCCGTTTTTATCGGTCTGGAAGGAAGATTTGCAGAATGGGCAGGAAATATTTTACCATTCAGCCAGAAGATCATCTTAGTTACAGATCCTGGAAAAGAAGAAGAAACGGTGATTCGACTGGCAAGAGTAGGTTTTGATAAAATGAGCGGCTATCTGAAAGGTGGTTTTGAAGCATGGGAAAAAGCCGGTGAAAAAACGGATATGATCATTGACGTGGAAGCAGATGAATTGATGATGGACATTCCATTTGATCCCAAACTGACCATTGTGGATGTAAGGAATGAAACAGAATTTGCAAATGGTCACCTGGAAAATGCAGAGAACATTCCTTTGTCAACCATGACAGATATAGCGCAACTGGCCTCACTGGAAGAAGATCATAATTTATATATTCATTGTGCCGGTGGATACAGAAGTGTGATTGCTGCTTCGCTGATGAAAAGGCAGGGTTTTCACAACCTGCGGAATATATTAGGCGGTTGGAATTCCATCAAAACACTCGAAAAAGTAAAGATCATTAAGGAAGC
>JANNZE010000368.1:0-2256 GCA_031410455.1 Chitinophagaceae bacterium
ATTCCCGGTGATAATTTTTTACCGTTGATGTTTTCTGTATAACTACCTGCTGATAGATTCTTACGGCTGATCTGCTCAACAATATTACCCTGTACATCTGAAACAAAAATATTTACATTTCCTTTTTCACGCATTTGATACTGTATAGTAGATGCATCCGTGAATGGATTCGGAAACGCTTTCATCATTACCTCAGGTGCTGATAGGAATAAAGACGCAGGTGCAGTTGTTCTTTGTGAACTCCTTGTAGTGGCAGGAGTAGTACAATCGCAAATATGTTTTCCCGACCATGGTGTCTGTTCAAATGGAAACGCCATTCTGAAAGTAGTATCATTTTTTTCGATACCAGTAGAATAACTCAACACATTTAATAACTGTGGTGTAACCGGGCTGCCACCAGCTACATAATCATCATACCATAAACCTATTGCTGCCAGTACTATACCACTTACTGCCTGTAATTCAATCCTGGTAACATCATCTTCCAGTCTTCTTCCGTTTGGAAAACCATCCATATTCGGAATAAACTGAATATTTGTATTACCGTTGAAACGTGGATCCAACAATCCCAATACAGCAGCCTGAACCAAACCTTCAGAACTGAAATCTGTAGAGTTCCTTGGCGTTGCAGGAACAGCCATATTTAAACGCAGCATATCGCCGCCGGTTGGTAAAAAGTTATTGATAAATGGTTTACCAACGGCAAGCGGGTTGCCGTTCTTACCAGTTGCCAACTGATACGGTGCAAGATTTGGAACACCTGTATTAAAAATTGGGTATAGATCCACTGAACGTGGTTGATTAGGGCCAGGCAGTAAAACGCTTCCGAAATTGGCTTCACTTAAAGCGGTGCCGTTTAATGCAGCATTTCCTTTTAAACCATATAAACCATTCTGTCCATTCCCAAAACCAAAAGCGCCCAATGAATTTTTTTGTATGCGCAATGGAGCAAAGGCAGGAACTGCTCCGCCGAATTGTGCGTCATCCATATATAGGGCTAACTCAGGGTTGTAAAAATAATTACCGAAACGGCTGATACGTGATAAATCCTGGTAAGGAGTTAACCTGTTCCAAAGATCTTTATCTCCTACAGGAATAACAGCTTCATTGGTTAAAGGCATTCCTAATCTGGAAACCTGAACCCATGGCCCTGAATTTGAAACAGCCGCTTTATTATCCTGGTTAACATTGGTAATCTCATTAAGAACCGAAATTTTCTGACGGCTTGCTGAAGCCCATACTCCGATTACATAATTACCATCAAGAATGTTACTCGCCTGTGAAACAGATTTATGATCTTTTTGTAAGGTGGTAACGTCAACCTCTAAAGCAAGCGTTGAAACGTTCATACATTTTAAACCGTCCTGTGGTGTAGAGTTCTGACGGGGTGCATCACCAAGATCGAAAATACCTCCTAAGTCTACAAAAAACGGATCATCTACCGGACCAGCAAAAACTTTTTCACCTGATGACGCGGTTGTAATGGCACCCTCCATCAAACTTTCATAAGATGGTGCTCCCAAACCAACCGGGCTGTTAATAGATCTTTCTCCGATGTTTGGTGGGGGCACTTTACCATTGCGTACGATAGTGGAAAAAGAATTTCCTCCATCCATACTTCTGTCAAGTGTGTAAGTAGTTTTTAAATTCTCTTTTCCTAATCTGATGTTGAAAAAAGTGGTTGGATCTTCATTCATACGTGAGAATGTAAAACGATAAACAATATCATCACCTTTGGTGGCAATATTATTATCTATGTGAATCTCATAACGAACATTCGGACTGAAGTGGTAATAATTAGGCCCGCCTTCCGGTATTTCAAATGGAATGTAATTCGCAATTAAAATGATCTTGTTCGGATCGGTTGGACTTTTAAATGCATAAACGTCGGTGTTGTCTGCAGTAGGATCGTCAGCGATCATCGGTGCTTCCCGATGGCTGGACGCAAATACCGGAAACGTGTTCATGAACATCGCTACCAGCATAATGTAGGCGTAAATTTTCTTTTTCATTTTAATTTGTTTTTTATGATTGTAAGGTGTGGACAGAGGTAAACAACATCATTCTTTATAAACTTTAAAAATTTGTTTTAAAAGAAAGGATTGTTAAATAGCTACGAATTAGTATTATCTATGGTTTTAAATTTTAGTTTTTTATTAGGATATGTGCCCTTCAAAAAGAATAATATATAGATAGAATATATTTTCTTCAAAATGAGATGATTACTAAGAGGGGAAATGGGAAATGCTTGATAAG
>JANNZE010000369.1:0-2629 GCA_031410455.1 Chitinophagaceae bacterium
CAAAAATGAACGGCCTTCTGCTGACGTTGAACATGATAGATCTCACAACGCTGGAAGGAAAGGATTCAGACGGAAAAGTAAAACAGATGTGCTATAAAGCAGCTCACCTGCTGGATTCTTATCCCGGTTTACCAACCGTTGCTGCTGTTTGTGTATATCCTTCCATGGTTAAGATCGCCAAAAAAGCGCTGGAAGGTACGGGCATAAAAGTAGCCGCCGTGGCAACGGCATTCCCAAGCGGCCAGGCACCACATGCAGTGAAGATCAGTGATACCAAATTTGCTGTTTCGGAAGGTGCTGATGAAATTGATATGGTGATCAGCCGCGGTAAATTTTTACAGGGCGAATATAATTTTGTATACGATGAAATTGCAGCTATTAAAGAAGCCTGCGGCAATGCCCGCTTAAAAGTGATCCTGGAAACAGGTGAACTCGTAACATATGATAAAGTACGCAAAGCCAGTGACATTGCTATGTATGCCGGTGCAGATTTTATTAAAACATCTACCGGAAAAATTTCACCTGCTGCCACCATGCCGGTTACGCTGGTGATGTTACAGGCCATCAAAGATTTTTACTATCTCACAGGTAAGAAGATAGGAATGAAACCAGCCGGCGGAATTTCGAAATCAAAACTGGCACTTCATTACCTGGTGATGGTGAATGAAATACTGGGAGAAGACTGGATGAATAATGAATGGTTCCGTTTCGGTGCCAGCAGTTTAGCGAATGATGTACTAATGCAGATCATGAAAGAAAAGACCGGTGTGTACCAGGGGAAAGATTATTTCTCACTTGATTAAAAAAGTCAAAAGTCAAAAGGTAAAATCCAAAAGTTTAAATCCAGGTTTTAGGTTTTGACTTTTCAATTTTGACTTAAAAAATTTAATATGGCAAAGTCGAATACGATAAAATTAAAGTTTGATTCCGCCCGCAAATTTGATCCGGCCCCGGAAAGCAAGAGTGCAGCGAAAATTGACGAACGTTATGATCTGTTCATAAACGGGAAATTCGAGAAACCTTCTTCAAAAAAATATTTTGCAACCATCAATCCTGCAACAGAAGAAAAACTGAGTGAAGTGGCTGATGCAAATGCTGCAGACGTGGATAAGGCAGTGAGGGCGGCAAGAAATGCTTATGAAAATGTGTGGTCAAAAATGCCAGCTAAAGAACGTGGTAAATATTTATACCGTATTGCCCGAATGGTACAGGAGCGTGCAAGAGAACTGGCAGTGGTAGAAACACTGGATGGTGGTAAGCCGATCAGGGAAAGCCGTGATTTTGATATTCCTGTAGTGGCCAATCATTTCTTTTATTATGCAGGCTGGGCCGATAAATTGGAATATGCTTTTCCTAACAGATCTGCACAACCCCTGGGCGTTGCCGGACAAATCATTCCATGGAATTTTCCTTTGCTGATGGCTGCATGGAAAATTGCACCCGCACTGGCAACAGGAAATACGGTTGTATTAAAACCTGCCGAAACCACACCGCTTACAGCGCTTAAATTAGCGGAGATCATCCAGGAAGCAGACCTTCCTCCCGGAGTAGTGAACATCATTACCGGTGCAGGTGCTACAGGTGCTGCCATTGTGAATCATCCCGATATCAATAAGATCGCTTTTACCGGATCTACGGATGTTGGTAAACTGATTCATAAGGCAATTGCAGGCACTAATAAAAAAGCAACGCTTGAATTGGGTGGTAAAGCCGCCAATATTATTTTTGATGATGCACCGATCGACCAGGCAGTGGAAGGAATTATTAATGGTATATTTTTTAACCAGGGACATGTTTGCTGTGCCGGTTCAAGATTATATGTTCAGGAATCTGTGTATAAGGAAGTGATCAGGAAATTAAAAGATCGTCTCGAAACATTGATTGTAGGAGATCCAATGGATAAGAATACAGATATAGGTGCAATCAATTCCAAACAACAACTCGATCAGATCCATAAATATTTAGCGATCGGTCAGAAAGAAGGTGCAGAAATGTTCCAGGTGAGTTGTGATCTTCCGAAGAAAGGATATTTCTGCAGACCTACTATTTTTACCAACGTGGCACAATCGAACAGAATTTCACAGGAAGAAATTTTCGGCCCGGTGCTCGCCATTCAGAGTTTCCGTACCGATGATGAAGTAATTGAAAAAGCGAATAATTCACCTTTTGGTTTATCAGCAGGTGTGTGGACAGACAAAGGTTCTAAAATATTTAACCTTACCACTAAAATGCGTGCAGGTGTGGTTTGGGCAAATACATTCAACCAGTTTGATCCAACTTCTCCTTTCGGCGGATACAAAGAAAGTGGTTATGGAAGAGAAGGTGGATTGCATGGATTGTCGCCTTACGTAAATCTCATTTAAGTTAAAAGTAAAACAGCACCTCTCGCAAAGAAGCAAAGTTTGCAAAGTCAGAATAAAGAAACTGTGTGTCTTTGTGGTTAAAAAAGTAAAAACTGAAATAAAAAAGTGAAGAACAAATTCGAATTATGAAGTATAATAACTTTTATCATTTGACTTTTAACTTTCCACTTTTCTAAAATATTACACAATGCCAACTATAAAAAAAACAGCTCCGGTAAAAGCACAGGCAAAAAAAGCAGCACCGGCAAAGGTGGCGGTTTCAAAAT
>JANNZE010000370.1:0-8755 GCA_031410455.1 Chitinophagaceae bacterium
CGGAGCAGCTTTAACCGGTTCAGCAACTGCAACGCAAACTGCTTGTCCTGCAGTGAGCAATGCAGTTATCACAGTTAACCCTGCAACCGGGGTTTCACCGTATACTTATGCGCTTGACGGCGGAACAGCACAAACACCAAATACATTCCCGAACGTTGCTTCCGGTCCTCATAATATTGTTTTTACAGATGCCATAGGATGTTCAGGTACAACCAATGTTACAGTATTGGCTGGTGCAGTTATTACAGCAACCGCTACTTCCACTGCAACTTCTTGTCCTTCTGTTAACAACGGAACCATAACGGTTACACCTACAACCGGTACAGCTCCATATACTTATTCACTGGATGGTGGTACATCACAGTCTTCAAACCTGTTTACATCCGTAAGTGCCGGACCACATACCATAAGTTTTACAGATGCTAACACATGTGCTTCTAATGTTGCTGTTACAGTTTCACAGGGTGTGGCCATAGTTGCTACTGCAACTACCACTCCTACAACATGTCCGGGAGTTAGTAACGGAACATTTACGGTAGCTCCTACAACCGGAACAGCTCCTTACCAATATGCAATTGATGGCGGAACACAACAACCTTCCAATACTTTTGGTAACCTTGCAACCGGCCCTCATACTGCTACAGTAACTGATGCGAATGGTTGTACCACCACCGTTAACGCAACAGTTACAGAAGGATCAGGACTTGCTGCTACGGCAACTCCAACCGCAACCAGTTGCCCTACCGTTGATAATGGATCTGTACTGATCACACCTTCAACAGGAACGGCACCATATCTTTATTCTCTTGATGGCGGCACACCGCAGTCTTCTAATTCATTTGGAAACCTGGCGGCCAGTACTTACACCATCACTTTAACTGATGCATTGGGTTGTACAGGTTCAGTTTCTTCAACCGTAACCCAGGGACCATATCTTACTTCAAACATTGTAGTAACAAACCCTCCTTGTGCCAACATCAATGATGGTGTTATCACCGTGAATGCAACATCAGGTAATGCGCCGTATTTATACAGCCTGGATGGCGGAACTCCGGTTTTGGGAAATGTTTTTTCTAATAATGCCCCTGGTTCGTATAACATCAGCTTTACAGATAATATTGGTTGTACCGGAACCAATACGGCGGTATTAACAACCAATACGCCTTTATTCATCAATGCAAACGTAACCGAACCATTGTGTAATGGAAATTCAAATGGTACAATTGTACTTTCGGTAAATGGAGGTGTTCCAGCTTACCAGTATTCAAAGGATGGTGGTACAACTTATCAGTCATCTTCCACCTTTGATAACCTTGCTGCCAATACTTATATTTTCAAAGTGAAGGACAATGTGGGATGTACAAAAGACACCACTATCGTACTGGATGAACCTTCATTATTAAATGTATCTGCAACTACTACAACTTCAACCTGTAATGGTAATGATGGGTTGATCTCTGTATCAGCCAGTGGCGGAACAACTCCTTACACCTATTCAGTAGACGGAACCAACTTCCAGTCTTCAACAGATTTCACTGTTTCATTTGGTACGTTCAATAACATCCAGGTGAAAGATGCCAATAACTGTATAGCTACAACTTCAGCAATTGTAACTCTGGTAGATGATATGTTTGTGGATGCCGGTGCAGATACAACTATCTGTGCAGAGGTGATCAGAACATTTGATATACAGACCAACCCCGGTTCATCTGTTTTTGTATGGACAACTCTTGCAGGATCATTGGTTGACAGTATCAAAAATACATCTGTTAAACCTCTGGATACAACAACTTATATCATAAAAGCAACATGGGGTGTTTGTACAAAATCAGACACTGTTACTATAAATGTACTTCGTAAGCCGGTTGCCAATGCGGGCCCCAATGCAAGAATTTGTATCGGGGATTCTGCAATCATAACCGGTTCCGCAAGTAACGTTTCTGGTCCTGTAACCTACTTATGGTCTCCGGCACACCTCGTGAGGGATTCTTCATTACAGTCTACCTGGGCAATACCAGACAGTTCACAGGTTTACACACTGACCGTGAAAGATGATTACAGTTGCAACTTTGCTGTTACCGACCAGGTTACTGTATTTGTTCAGCCTCCGGTTCCGGCTTTTGCAGGAAACGATACCATTGCTGTAACAGGAACACCACATACTTTAACCGGCAGTGGTGGAGTTCAGTATTTATGGAGTGTAACAAATGGTAATGCTACCATCAACAATCCGAATGCGGCAATGCCACAGGCGATATTGAATTCCAATTCCATGTTTGCCGTAGAAGTAAGAGATATTGCCGGATGTGTAGGTTATGATACAGTTTATGTTCAGATCTATGATGATGCAAGATATTATGTTCCGAATGCATTCACACCTAACGGTGATGGTCTGAATGATGTGTTCAGAGCAGTTCCGTCAGGAATATCCAGAACAGAATGGTTCAGGGTATTTAACCGTTATGGTGAATTGATCTTTGAAACCAATCAATGGCTGAAAGGATGGGACGGAACATTCAAAGGGAAATTACAGCCTATGGGAACATATATCTGGGTGATCAAAGGATCAAACAGTAAAGGACAACCAGTGGAAATGAAAGGTACTGTGAACCTTATTCAATAAAAGAAAACAAGAGCAAAAAAAACTCCGGGAGAAATTCCGGAGTTTTTTTGTGTAAATTTTTTGTCAGGACAATAGAAGAAGGTCTGCTAATACGCAATTTGTTACAGCCTCCACCACAACTGGTACACGTAAAGCAATAGACAGATCATGTCTTCCTTTTACAACAAATGATTCCATCTGTCCTGTTAGGGTGTTCAAAGAGGTTTGAACGTTAGGTGTTGACGAAGTAGGTTTAACGGCTACCCTGAATACAAGATCGTTACCATTAGAAATACCACCAGAAATTCCGCCGGCATGATTGGTAAGTGTTTTTCCCTGGTGATCTGAAAGTGCATCATTATGTTCAATGCCTTTCATTCCGGCTGCTGTAAAACCAGCACCGAATTCAATTCCTTTGATGGCAGGGATTGCAAAGATGGCATGAGACAGTAAAGATTCCAGTGAATCAAAAAATGGTTCTCCCAAACCCACTGGAATATTTTGTGTGACACATTCAATTATTCCGCCGATACTGTCATTATTCAAGTGTGCTTTTTCAATTGCATCTTCTATATTGGCTTCCCCTCCGATCTCTTTTATATAAGCATTTGCACTTATAGAAGTTCCGAGATGTACCAGCATTTTTTTAGCCATCACTCCTGCTGCAACCATGCAAACGGTAAGCCGGCCACTGAAATGTCCACCGCCGCGATAATCCTGGAACCCTTTAAATTTTTTTTCTGCTACAAAATCTGCATGTCCGGGTCGGGGAATATTTCGGGTAGCTGCATAATCTTCACTTTTAATATTGTTGTTTTTGAATACGATGGTCAGCGGTGCACCTGTGGTAAACCCGTTGAAAACACCGGAAATAAATTCAGGAATATCAGCTTCTGTTCGTGTTGTAGTTCCTGATTGAGAACCACCGCGCCTTCTGTCTAAATCCTTTTCAAAATCAGTAATATGAACAGGAATACCGGGCAGTATGCCATCCAACACAATTCCTACGGATGGACCGTGGGATTCACCAAAAATGTTCAACCTGAATATGCGCCCGAAACTGTTCATCCTTATAATTATGCGTTAATGTTTATGGTTGTTCCCAATGCCTCAATATCGTTAAAAAAATCAGGATATGATTTATTGACCGCTGATGCATTTCGGATCGTTACCGGGCTTTCGCATTTCAAGGCTGCCACCGCCGCTGCCATAGCTATACGGTGATCATTGTAACTGTCAACGGTACCGCCTTTTAGCAATTTTCCCTGGATGATCATTTCATCACCTACAATATATATATCAGCACCTAATGCAGAAAAAACGTTTACCAGCGTTTCTGCCCTGTTGCTTTCTTTATTAACCAACCTGTGCACACCTTTTATAATGGTTTGGCCGTTACAATTGCAGGCCAGTGCAACCAAAGGAGGAAAGAGGTCGGGTGTATCAGTAGCATCATATGAAAAAGCATATAAAAAATGTGGCTTCGGAATATAGATCTGATCAGCTTCAACTACTGCAGTCACACCGCAAAAAGCAAGAATATGCATCAGTTTTTTATCTCCCTGTTTCGAATAAGGATCAAGGCCTCTTATAACAGCTTCGCCGGCAATGGCAGCCGCCACGAGTAAGAATGCACCATTACTCCAGTCGCCTTCAATATGACATATTATTGTATCCGTATTTTTTTTTGAAGAAGATATATAGAATTTATTGTCTGCTTCAGAAACGGTGTAGCCGAATTTTTGCATCATCTGCAAGGTTATATCCAGGTAAGGCTTACTCACTGGATTAAGGATATTCAATGTAATATTTTTATGAGCCTGTTTTGCAAAAGCCATTAATAAACCGCTGATGTATTGCGATCCTCCTGACCCATCCACTTCCATATCCTGAACCCTCATCGGTCCCTGAACGGATACTGGAATTTTTCCTTTAGTAGAAGTTACAGCAACACCTAACGTTGGTAAAGTATTTTCAAAAAAAAGCATTTCTCTAGCTGATAAACTACCGGAACCTGTGAGGCTGATCATATTTTTACCTGTGGCACAGATCATCGTTAATAAACGGAATAATAACCCGCTTTCACCGCAATACAATTCTCCCGAATAATGTATTTCTGATATTCCTGTAATGTTGATCAATTCCTTATCTGTAATTATTGCAGCACCCAGTTTTTCAATGGCCATTAATGCAGCTTTTTCATCAAGGCTTTTTCCTGCATTTTTTATGATCGTTTTTCCTTCATGCAATAATGCCAGCACAAATGCACGCTGCGTTACACTTTTACTGGCCGGCACAGTAACTGATCCATAAATACGAGAGGGAAAAATGTTAACTTCCATCAGATGATCTCTTTTAAATGCGATTCTATATAATCCATAGATAGCGGATAAATTTCAGCCACACCAATTTTTTTCAACAATATAAAATGCATCTCCTCTCCTTTCCTTTTTTTATCCTGCTTCAGCACTTCAAAAATTTTTGCATGATCGGTCTCAATGTCAACAGGCAAATGATACCTCGATAATAACTGAACAATTCTTAACGCCTCTGAGAAATGCAGATCCGTAAATTTTTCTGATAAAGAACAGGCAGCCACCATTCCTATACTTACCGCATGACCATGCGGTAAATCATGCAATATTTCTATGGCATGGCCAAGCGTATGGCCAAAGTTCAGTTTCTTTCTTAAGCCCTTGTCTTTTTCATCCTGAATTACAATATTCATTTTGATTTTGAGACAGCGCTCTATGAGCATTGCTGCAAGGGAAAAATCTGTTTGTACCTGGTGCATATCAAATTTCTCGAGCATTTCAAACAAAACAGGATCTGTGATGCAGGCATATTTGATAACTTCAGCAATACCATTAACCCATTCCTCTGCTGGTAAAGTTTGTAAAACATCAAAATCATATAATATACTTTCCGGCTGGCGAATGGTTCCCACTGCATTTTTTACGGCTCCATGATTGATCCCGTTTTTACCACCAATAGCAGCATCGGCCATAGCCATTAAGCTGGTTGGAATAAATGCAAATGGAATACCTCTTTTATAAATACTGGCTGCATATCCAACAAGATCTGTTATAACACCGCCGCCGAAACCGATCAGCAAACTATCCTGATCCGCTTCATATTGAATAAGGTGGTGAATTATTACATCTGCGGATACTTGTGTTTTATGTTCTTCGCCTGCTTTTACAACAATCACATGTTTACCATCAAAGTATTTACCATATAAACGAAACAGATTGGAGTCTGTAACAAAAATCAATTTTCTTCCGGGATGCAGTTCTGTTATCTTTTTACAGTCAGCATCAAAATAGCATAACATTCGGGAAGAAGGCAATTCAAATTCAAAAATGGTTTGTGCGTTATAAGTCATTCATAATTTTTGTCTGGTGATGAATACTTTCCAGGTGCACAGCATCAAAATAACGGATGATGAATTCTTTGCTGAGACCTAATTGCTCCATTTTATCCAATGCACGCTCACGGATATCATTCCATCTTGCAGTTTGTAAAATGGTGATATTGTTTTCTTTTTTATAAATGCCGATCTTATCCGCAATTTTCATTCTTTCACTGAGGAGATTTAATAATTCATCATCCAGTTCATCAATTTGTCCCCGTAGTTGCATCAATGCATTGATCACTTCTTTTTTGGTGATCTCTTCTGTCCTCCAGGTTAGTCCGTTAATCAGGTTAAGATAATTGCCCGGTGTTACCTGTTGTTTAGCATCACTCCAGGCAGTATCCGGATCAATATGACTTTCTATCATCAGGCCGGTATAATCCAGGTCAATACTTTTCTGTGCAACATATTGCAATAATTCCCTGTTTCCGCAGATATGGCTTGGATCACAGATCATCGGCAGACCTGGAAAGCGGCGTTTCATTTCTATGGCGAGGTGCCACATCGGGGGATTTCGGTATTTGGTATTTCCATAAGAGGAAAATCCCCTATGTATCAAAGCCAGCGATTTCACTCCTGACTTCTCTACTCTTTCCAACGCCCCCGCCCAGAGATCTATATCAGGATTGATGGGATTCTTTATAAATACCGGGATTTTCGTTCCGTGCAGGGCATCCGCAATTTCCTGAACGCTGAATGGATTAACCGTAGTTCGGGCACCTATCCAGATGGCATCTATACCATTCTGCAGGGATTCATCCACATGTCTGGCTGTGGCCACTTCTACCATAACCGGGATTCCGGCTGCTCTTCCCGCTTCTTTCAGCCAGGTTAAACCCGGAGATCCTACACCTTCAAACATACCCGGGCGTGTGCGTGGTTTCCAGATACCTGCCCGGATAAAATCAACTTTTAAGGTTTTTGCGAGTTGCTGAATGGTTTCATGAACCTGGTTTTCTGTTTCTGCACTGCAGGGCCCGGCAATAAGTAGTGGTTTTTTAACGATCAGATCTTCTACAGATTCAGCCATTTTAAATTTTATATAAAAGTACTACAACATCCATCAAAAAGAATAGCCACCCCAAAGGATGGCTAGTATAAGTTCGGAAGGTTTTGGTTCCGGATGTACCAAATTAATTTTTGGTTGTATCAGCAGCCATTTTGCTAACTGAATCAGCAACAATTGCAGGAGTTGTATCCGCAACTACTGATGCAGCAACTTCTGGAGTAGCAACAATTGTTGTTGAATCTATTTTTACTTCTTCTGTTTTTTCGCCGCTGTTACAAGCAGTGAAAGAGGCTGCGATCATTGCAATTGCCAGGAACTTTTTCATTTGTTTTGATTTAATTTAAATTTTAATTTGACAATAATTCTGCAAATGTAAAAAGGTAACCTTATGTAAACAATTATTTTTCAAGGTTTTATCTTAAATAATTGATGATGGGCCTGGTTGTATAAACCTTTATTTTTTACCCTACAAATACACTCATAATATTGAATATCATTAATTTATAAATCCATGAGAAATGGCCGGACATTTCACTATTCTTCGTGTAATTAAAAAGGAATAGCCACCCCTAAGGATGGCTATTATGATTTTCGAAAGCAAATTGTTTCGATGAGTACTAGATTATTTCTTTGTTGTATCTGCAGACATTTTGTTGATAGTGTCTGAAGTTGTAGTAGTTGTAGTTACAACTGTAGCTGTATCAGCAGCTGGCATTTCTGGAGTTGTTACAACTGTAGTTGTATCTTTTGTAACTTCTTCAGTTTTTTCACCGTTGTTACAAGCTGTGAAAGATGCTGCGATGATGGCAATTGCTAAGAACTTTTTCATTTGTTTTGTTTTAAAATTATAATTTCATATTAATACGGTAAATGGAAATTAGTAACCCATTATATTTACATTTAAAAAATAAAATTTCTAATCAATTGATTTACAATACTCCTGCGTAATATTTTTTTTTAATTTCCCAATAATCGGGCACACAAAAAAGGATTTTGAATAAAGGAAAATTTTAATAGAAACTTTTTATTTTTTGGGTTACAATTCCTCTATAATTGTATTAATAAGTATATCAGGTGAACACAATCCAGGAAACCGAACTCATAACAGCACTCGCAAGAGAGGATAAAGGCGCTATTGAAAGGATTTATCGTGAAAATTATGCCATGGTTCACACTATGGTATTACAGAATAATGGTAGTTCGGATGATGCAGCTGATATTTTTCAGGAAACAATGATCGTTCTTTTTGAAAAATCAAAGCAGGAAGGATTTGAACTGAGATGCCAGTTGAAAACGTTTATATATTCAATTTGCCGGCGCTTGTGGCTCAAAAAATTACAGGCATCGAACAGGATCAGCAGTTCTTTGGAAAATACAGAAGACCTTGTTTTTGTGGAAGATGATATTGAAACACATGAAAACAGGCAAAAAGATTTTCAACTGATGGAGCAATCCATGCAGAAAGTTGGAGAACCCTGCAAAAGTTTACTGGAAGCTTATTATATCCATAAAAAACAAATGCAGGAGATCGCCACACAATTTGGTTATACGAATGCAGATAATGCAAAAACACAGAAATATAAATGTCTTGTGCGATTGAAAAAACTGTTTTTTGCCCAATATAAAAATTTATAATGGAAGACACTTTACTCATAGATGCAGCAGAACGCTTTGCGAAAGGCGAAATGTCTGCAGAAGAAAAAACTTTTTTTGAAGAGATCAGAAAAAA
>JANNZE010000371.1:0-8594 GCA_031410455.1 Chitinophagaceae bacterium
TTATCCACTGTAAATTCCTGGTAAGCTGCAGTGGGAATATTGTATTTATTGAGAAAATGTTTTGAAAAAGCTTTACTGCCTTCCAGTTGAGCGGCCTGTTTTGAGGGACCGATGATTTTTATATGAGCGGTTGACGGATCATTTTTAAAAAAATCAACAAAGCCTTTTACCAGGGGTTCTTCAGGGCCAACTATCACAAGGGAAATGTTATGGGAGATCGCAGCATGTTTAAGTGCCGCGAAATCGTTTACAGAAATATCCAGGTTTATTCCGTGTTCACGCGTACCGCCATTACCAGGAGCGATATAAAGCTGATGGCATAAAGCACTTTGAGCTAATTTCCATGCGAGCGTATGTTCTCTTCCACCGCTTCCGGTGAGCAATATATTCACAGATTTCATGCGTGGGGATATTTACCATCGCAATTTAGAATTCCATTCCAAAATTTCAACATTAAATATTAGAACGGCAAATCATACCATGCAACAATCTATAAATTAAATTTTCCATTTAACTACAACACAGAGAATTTCACTATTTTGAGCAATCATTGTTAACTCAATATTTTAAATATGAATGATCAGGTAGTACAAAAAGGACACCCGAAAGGATTGTATGTTTTATTCGCTACAGAATTTTGGGAGCGATTCAGTTACTATGGAATGAGAGCCATTTTTGTTCTCTTCATGACCAAGTATTTATTTTTCAACAAAGCGCTTGCGTCTAACAATTACGGAACCAATACTGGCCTGGTGTATCTCACACCCTTGATAGGTTGATATGTAGACGACAGGTACTGTGGTAACCGGAAATCAATTTTCGTTGGTGGTATTTTGATGGCAATCGGGCAATTCCTTTTATTTGCCTGTGCCTCTGTTCAGCAGGGTTCCGGTGCAAGTGCCCTATTATTATGGAGCGGGCTAGGTTTCCTGATTTTCGGAAACGGATTTTTCAAGCCGAACATTTCTACTATGGTAGGACAACTGTATCCTGATACGGATATAAGAAAAGATGGCGCATATTCAATTTTTTATATGGGTATCAATGCGGGTGCGTTCTTTGCACCACTCGTGTGTGGTTACCTGGGTGAGAACGTTGATTTTAAATGGGGATTCTTCTCTGCCGGTGTGGGAATGATCATTGGTCTGATCATTTTTTATCTTACCAAAAATAAATATGTAATTTCTCCAACAGGGAAACAATTAGGCGTTACCGCAAACAAGATCAATGAAGCCGGGGAAGATAATGGGGGTGGATTCAGCAAGAACCAATTGGCAATTCTTGTGGGCGGTATCATTACGGTATTTGCCATTCTTCACCTTGTATTGAAAGTGGATGTATGGGGTTCTCTAATTTATGGTATGACACTCGTTGCTCCATTTGTAGTTATCACAGATAAATCACTTTCCAAAACAGAAAAAGACAGGTTGTGGGTGATCATTCTCGTAATGATTTTTGTTGTATTCTTCTGGATGTGCTTTGAGCAGGCCGGTGCTTCGCTTACATTTTTTGCAGATGAACAAACCAACAGAACCATTTTCGGATGGACGATGCCGGCCAGTTACTTCCAGAGTTTTAATGCTGGTTTCATTGTATTACTTGCACCCATCATCAGTCTTATATGGATACGGATGAAAGGAAAAAATCCTGCCGCCCCTTTCAAACAGGCATTGGGATTATTATTTCTTGCATTAGGATTTTTATTTATTGCTGTAGGTTCAAAAAATATTCCGCCTGTAGGTGCCAGTATCTTCTGGCTTACCGGTTTATATTTCCTGCACACAATCGGTGAATTATGTCTTAGCCCGATTGGTCTGTCGATGGTGAATAAACTTACACCTACAAGATTTACATCGTTAATGATGGGTGTGTGGTTCCTTGCCATTGCTACCGGTAATAAATTAGCAGGAACAATGAGTTCATTGTATCCTGAACAACAGAATGTAGCTGCAGAATACAGTGCTGCCAATGCAACTATCAATGGGCAAACTGTTGACTGGAACGCCATCAATAATGATCATTCTATTTTACCAAAAGGAAACTGGGATGTTCAGCTGGTGAAAAGAAATGCTGACTCAAAAGAAGCGGATTCTTTGGTGAACATCAACATCACACCGATCGCCAATCCTTCTTTAGGTGCTGATAGTGTTAAAGTAAAAAGGTTCATTCCCGGACCTATGAGCGAAGAGAAAAAACAAAAGATCTTTGAAAAATATGGTGACAAAGAACCTAAATTCCTCTATGGTAAAGGCGCTGCGGAAAATACGTATTATGTTCTCACAAATCAGATGTATGCTAAAAACAATGAGATAAAACTGGAACAATGGAATACCAATCCACCGGCACCAACATTCCTTGGTGTGGTCATAAAAGATCTATACACCTACTTTATGTTGTTCGTAGGTTTGTCTGGTATTGCTGCCATAATTTTATTCATACTGTCTGCTAAACTGAAAAAGATGATGCACGGTATTATTTAAAAAATAAATTAAACTTTTGAAAGGCGGCCTTAGGGTCGCCTTTTTATTTATCTTCAAAAGATGAATACAACAGACGTATCAACAGGCAGAAAACATCCGCAGGCATTACCTTATTTATTTTTTTCTGAAATGTGGGAACGCTTTGGATATTACCTGATGATCGGCATCTTTTTGTTGTATCTCAAAAATGTGGAACAGGGATTTTCGATGTCGAATAAAGAAGCGGCAGATCTGTATGGAACTTTCATTGCATTGGTATTTCTCACTCCGTTTGTTGGAGGTTTATTAGCTGACCGTTATTTCGGTTATAGGAAGTCTATCATTGCCGGCGGTATTATGATGGGAATTGGCTATTGCCTGATGTCGGTTCACAGCCTGCCGATGCTCTATATTTCCATGGCGCTGGTGATATTCGGAAATGGTTTTTTTAAACCCAATATTTCTACGCTGCTTGGTAATTTGTATTCAGTACCGGAATATGTTCACCGTAAAGATGAAGGTTATAATATCTTCTACATGGGCATCAACTTAGGTGCATTCATTTGCAATTTTTTCAGTGCGGCCATCATCATTGTATGGGGATGGAAATATGCATTCATTGCCGCCGGTATAGGAATGTTCATTGGTGTGATCATTTTTATGACAGGTACAAAACATTATCGTTCTGCTGATATAAAAAAGGAAATGACAAAAGAGGATATGCCTTTCAGCCGTATCGTGATCACTATATTTCTTCCTTCCATCATTGCGGGCATTATCGGATGGATGATTCCTGGAACACTGGTAGGTTCAGACAGTACAGATGCATTCATCTTCGCCTGTTTGCCGGTGATATATTTTTATGGGTCATTGTATTTCAGAGCAGAGAAAAATGACAAGCGTCCTATTGCCGCATTGCTGGCCATTTTTGCTGCTGTGATCTTATTCTGGGCAGTGTTCAAACAAAACGGAACTGCCTTAACCATCTGGGCTGATAATTATACTGACCGCCAGGTGAGCGGAATAACGGGAACTACATTTGAAAAATTAAAACAGGCTGAAAAAATCGCTTATAAAAAAGATACGGTGAATATGTATGATGCGCAATTCCGTTTGCAAAAACAGAATGATAAAGCGATCAAAGAATTTAATTATCCCCCGTATTTTAAAAATATTCCCGCAGAAAAATTACCGGCAGAAGGAAATAGCATTTCGGTATGGGCAACTCCCATCAGCCAGTCCATCAATCCTTTCTGGGTAATTGTATTAACTCCATTGGTGGTAGCATTTTTTGCTTTTTTAAGAAAGAGAAAAAAAGAGCCTTCCACACCTACCAAAATTGCTTTTGGATTATTCATCTCTGCATTATCTGTACTTGTAATGGTAGGAGCTGTTTACGCCAGTAACAATGGTGCAGAAAAAGCAAGTGTATGGTGGTTGTTCGGAACATACGGAGTGATAACGATCGGTGAATTATTATTAAGCCCGATGGGATTATCGCTGGTATCAAAATTATCTCCTGTCAGAATCACTTCCCTGATGATGGGTGGATGGTTTCTGGCTACCTCTATCGGCAATAAATTATCCGGAGTACTCGCCACTTTGTGGGATGGATATGAAAATAAAGCCAATTTTTTCTGGCTGAATTTCATTTTGCTGATGATTGCTTCGGTGATCCTTTTCTCGATGCTGAAATGGCTCAATTCCATCATGAAAGAAAAAGGAATTCAGTAGAACCTCACAGGCTGGGATCTGAGAACATGATAATCAGATAAAATCCATCATAGAAAATTTCTTACCGAGTATCTCCTTGTCATCTGCATCTAGCCATTTATGTAAAATGGTGGCGTATACGTCTTTAAAATCTACGGTATGTTTCAGATCACCATCATTCAGATCAGAAAGATCCGGTAAGGCATTCAGTAAACCTTTTTTCTTTAATCCGCCTCCTACAAAAAACATATTATTGGCAGTTCCATGATCCGTTCCGTTGCTGGCATTTTGTGCCACACGCCTGCCGAATTCAGAAAAAGTCATCATCAGTACATCGTCAAAACGTCCGTTGGCTTTCATATCAGCCACAAAAGGTTTTACCGCATTATTTAATTCTGTAAACAACCTCGTTTGTTTGGCATCCTGTGCCGTATGTGTATCAAAACTTCCGAGGGAAACATAATACACTCTTGTATTGATATCAGATAAAATCAGGGAAGAAATGGTCTTCAGATTTTTACCGATCTCTGTTGCCGGGTAAATACTTTTTACAGCGTGCAGTTTACTTTTATCAAAAATATACTGGGCACTGCTCACCGTTTCGCTCATGGTTTTATAGAGATAATCCACCGTTTCTTCATGATGATCATGATGATCCACCAGCGTTTTATAATAGGCTGAATTGCTGCTCTGATACAGTCGCTGCGGATCTTTAAACGCCAGGCCTTTACTCAGTTCACCTTTCAAAGCAAGGCTCAGCACATCATCAATTTCCATGGCCTGCGTTGGCTTATCGCATCCTTTACACTGGGCATCCAGGTAACGACCGAGCCATCCTGTATTAAGATATTCATTACTGGCACTGGCTGACTGCCAGATGTCCATACTTCTGAAATGCGACCTGTCGGGATCAGGATAACCGACTCCATTCAGAATAGCAAGACTGCCTTCATCATATAATTCTTTAAAATAAGTTAAGGCATTATGTAAACCGGCATCACCGGTTAAAGTATGTGATTTTTCTTTAGTAATTCCTATTCTCGGCCTTTCCCTGAAATAAATATCATTGTTAACAGGAATCACCGTATTCAGCCCGTCATTACCCCCGCTGAACTGTACTACTACCAGTACTTTATTGCCGGGAGGAACCATTGCATTGTTTTCCAGCCCTTTCATAAATTTAGGTATCATCAAAGATGCTGTGGCCAGGGAGCCTAACTGTAAAAATTCTTTTCTTTTGATCAGCATAAAATGATTTTTTAGCAAAGCTGGTATTCTGGTGTACACATCAACTGGATCACCATTGTTCTGATATAATTTTCACGGGAAGTACGGTCCGCAAATTTTTCAATTTCTTCCGCAGAAAAACGGGCATGCTGCAGAACCGAATCTATAATGGATGCACCTAACTTTTCCCTGGGAATTTTTTCAAAGATCCGGTACACCACAGGCCAAGCTATATCTACATTACCGAAACGATTGCTGAGCATATTGGAATCATTGCCCATGCTCACATCGTCATCCGATTTTTCATTCACATCCAGTACATCATTACCGGCCATGGCCTTAGGAATACGCAGGCGTATCATAAGTGAAGAACTGTCTATCCAGTTTTTACCCCCAGCCCATCCGGCCACATTAGGGGGATAAAATAAAACCTGACCGAGAATTCTTTGCATTTGTAGCTGGGCAATCTCTTTGCTCATTTCCATTGGAATAAATCTTCTTATTCCAACCAGTAATTCCACAGGGGACTTTATCCGGTTTCCTGTATTTTTTTCATCATAAAACCAATCGCTGAGAAAAATTTCTGATATTATCGATTGGATATTGTAACCGTTTTTGAAAAATTTTGCAGACAGGTCTTTAACGATACCATCATCCAGCTTTTCATTCACAAAAAAACGATACATCTTTTCTGTAATATGCCTGGCCGTCTGGGGTTGCTCCAATAAAATATTGATGATGTCTTCTCCTTTGAAATTACCTGTCTTTCCTAAAAATGTTTTTTCACCCTCATCGTGCTGCCCTTCTCTGAAAACAAATTCTCCTTTGATATTGAAACCCCATCCTGTAAAGGCACGGGCAGCTTCTTTGATATCGTGTTCTGTATAATTGCCTCTGCCCAGCGTGAACAATTCCATTACCTCACGGGCAAAATTTTCGTTGGGATGTTTCTTTTTATTCTGCTGATTGTTCAGGAACTGCAGCATGGCAGGCGCTTTTGAAACCGCCATCAGCATATCTTTAAAATTTCCCAGGGCATTTGTTCTGATGATATGTAACAATTCCTGTTGTGCAAATGCATTATTGATCCTTACTGCAAAATGACCATGCCAGAACAAACTCAATTTTTCTCTCAGCTGTCCCTGGTGCCCGATCATCACACCAAGCCATTGCAGATTCAGCGTTTTTAATCCTTCTCTCGATTGCTGACGTAATTGTTTTTTTTGATCAGGTGTAAAATTATCTTCCCCATTCAGCAGATTCTTATCCATATTCGCCAATATCTGCGCAACCTTGTTTTCTGTTACATCCAGTTTTTCGAATGTTTTTGACCTGTCGAGTAATTTATTCCAGAGTTCTTTTTGCGATATACTATCCAGCGAAGCGCTGTTTTCTGCCATGGGGCCAAATGCGGCCCGCCATAAAAGGTGCTGATTTTTTATTCTTTGCGTTAACATAAAATATTTGAAGAGGCCTTATGACTGAAAGGTAGGCCGTAAGTTTAATATATCTCCGGGATTCGTTACATTGAGAAAAAAACTTGTCTCCAAAAGTTCTAAAATACCTCACCCCGCTAAGCCTGTATTTGTTATGCTGGTTCTCTTTTACAGGAACGGGAATTATAACATGGGCTCCCACCATTTTTGCCTGGATCATTCTGCCGTTATTGGAACTGGCACTGCCGCCTGATCCGGAAAATATGGATGCAGCAGAAAAAGAACTGGCCAAAAAAAACAAGCTGTATGATTACCTATTGTACAGCATTGTGATCTTACAATATACAGCCCTGATCTTCTTCATCCTGTCCTTTAAAAATGCCCGTCTTGAACCATGGGAAATTGCCGGGAGAATATTCAGTATGGGACTTTTGTGCGGAACATTCGGTATCAATGTAGCACATGAATTAGGACACCGGGTAAACAGAACAGAACAATTTCTGGCTAAAGCCCTGCTGGCCACATCCCTGTATATTCATTTTTATATTGAACACAATAAAGGACATCATAAACATGTGGCCACGCCGGGTGATCCGAGCAGTGCCCGGTTAAATGAACCTGTGTATACTTTTTATTTCAGAACGATCATCTTCTCTTATCTCAGTGCATGGAAAATCGCCAATGAAGAAATACGAAAAAAAGGTTTGCCTTTAATTCATTTTAAAAATGAGATGATACAGGCACATTTTATTCACCTCCTGCTGTTATGTTTTGTTTACTGGCTGGGCGGAATTACCATTCTCCAGTACTTTATAGCGGCTGCAGGCATAGGTATCCTGCTTTTGGAAACTGTTAATTACATAGAACATTATGGGTTGCAGCGGCAACTTATTGCAGAAGGTAAATATGAAAGAGCCATGCCCTGGCACAGCTGGAACAGCAATCACATCATGGGCAGGCTGATGTTATTTGAACTCAGCCGCCACAGTGATCATCATTATATGGCGAGTAAAAAATACCAGGTGCTGGACCATCATGAAGATGCACCGCAATTGCCAACCGGTTATCCCGGGAGCATGATGCTGGCACTTGTTCCACCTTTGTGGTTTTATATTATGAACAGAAAAATAAAAGATCTTTATGCATCAATAAAAGGTGCACCAAAATAATGATGCAACACTTTCGGCAAGGCTATACCGTTCTCCTGCTGATTATTTTCCAGTAAAGCTGCCATAATCCGAGGCAATGCCAATGAGGAACCATTCAGAGAATGCAATAATTGCGTTTTACCATTTTCATCTTTATAACGGATCTTCATCCTGTTGGTCTGGAACGCTTCAAAATTGCTTACAGAACTTACCTCCAGCCATTTTTTCTGGGCTGCACTGTACACTTCAAAATCATAAGTGATGGCACTGGTGAATCCCATATCTCCACCGCATAAACGCAAAATACGATAAGGCAATTCCAATGATTGCAATAAACGTTCTACATGGGCAATCATTTCTTGAAGAATAGCATAGCTTTTATCTGGATGTACGATCTGAATGATTTCTACTTTTTCAAATTGATGTAATCTGTTTAATCCACGAACATCTTTTCCATAACTACCTGCTTCTCTTCTAAAACAAGGAGAATAGGCTGTCATCTTAATAGGCAATTCATCTTCCTTTAAAATAGTATCGCGGTACACATTGGTAACTGGTACTTCTGCAGTTGGAATTAAATAAAAATCATCTTCTGTAGCATGATACATCTG
>JANNZE010000372.1:0-2930 GCA_031410455.1 Chitinophagaceae bacterium
CAACTATCACCACAAATGTTGTTATTCCTAGTTCAGTATCATTCTATCCTGTGATCACAACTACCGCTCCGGTGGCAAATAATATAACCATTTCCGGAGGCGCTACAATTACCATAAATGCGGGTGGCAGTTTGTCGCTGAAAGGAAATATGGCCAACAGCGGAACCGTTACAAATACCGGAAAAATTATTCTGAACAGCACAACCGTTGATCAGAATTTCCCTGGTAACGTAGGTTCGATAGTTTCGATGGATACATTGCAGATCGATAAATCGGCAGGTACAGCTTTGAACCTTGATAAATCTATCCGGATAGGTAAAGCATTATTGCCTAATACCGGTAAGATCAATTTTAATACTAATAATATCACTATTGCTTCGGATATCAACGGAACGGCTCGTATCGGAACGGTAGGTACTACCGATGCTTTCAATTATAACAGCACCGGAAGGTTTGTAATAGAAAGATATATTAACACAGGTACTGTTGGAAATCAGCATACCAAATCATGGAATTTACTTGCCACACCAGCTTTCGGACAAACCATCAGAAATGCATGGCAGGAAGCAGGCTCACCTTTAAATTCCTCTCCTGCAGGACTTGGAACTATAATCATTAGTGACAGAGTTGCTGCAATTGCCAATGGTTTTGATATACAAACAGCCAGTGGTGGTACAAGTATGAAAATATATAACCCTGCTGCAGATAATTACACCATGGTTGCCAATACCAATGTTGAAATCGGCAATCCTAATGGGTATATGACCTTTGTTAGGGGAGACAGGAATGTAACTACATCAATAGCCAGTCCTAACCCAACAACACTTCGTATCACAGGTAAAGTTTATGCTCCGGGAACAGATGCTCCGGCATCGGTTGCTGTTGGAAATAATCTCTTCCAGTCAGTAGGTAATCCTTATGCATCCGCGATCGACTTTGCTAATATCACAAAATCCCCATTCGTTCAGAATTCGTTCTACCTGTGGGATCCAACCCTCAATTCAGGATATGGATTGGGCGGATGGCAAACCATCATTTTCTCTGGTGGAAATTATGTTCCGTTATTAGGTGGTACTACTTATTACCCTTCAGGCGTACCAGTAAAAATTCAATCCGGACAGGCATTTTTTGTAAAGACTACCGGAGGTACCGGAACGATCTCTTTCACAGAAGCAGCAAAAACCGGAGGAAGTACCATTTTACTCAGATCAGTTAATGCCATAGCCAGTCTTACAACTAAATTGTATAATCAATCGCACCTGATAACAGATGGTAACCTGGTAAGATTTGGTCACAACTTCAATGATGCTATTGATGGAGATGATGCTCCAAAACGCTTCAATGGTGGCGAAAACTTTGGAATCGTTTCTTCAGGAGTTTCACTCGCTATGGAAACCAGGTCTAATGTATCAGAAGCAGATACTATTTTCTACCAGATGAGCAATCTTCGTCAGCAAACCTACCATTTAGCTTTTGCGCCTGAAAATATGGACAGAAGATTAAGAGCATTCCTGGAAGACAGGTACACAAATGTAAAAACACCGGTAAGTCTTACGGACAGTACATTCTATGATTTCAGCGTTAGCGCTGATGCGGCATCTGCAGCTTCTGACAGATTTATGCTGGTATTCAAATTGACTCCTGCGAATCCTGCATCTTTCACAGAGCTCCAAGCTATCAAACAAGATAAAAAGGTACTGGTGAAATGGAATATCCAGAACCAGGGAACCATTGTTAAATATGATGTAGAAAGATCTGCCGATGGAATCTCCTTCAGCAAAATAGGTACGGTGAATGCAAGAATTATGGCATCCGGAGAGTATCAGTTAATGGATGTACAGCCGTTGGCAGGAGATAATTATTATAGAATAAAAAGTATAAGCCAGATTAATGAGGGCAGATTCAGTAATACCGTGAAAGTGAATATACAGTTACCATCCTCTATTACTGTATTTCCTAATCCTGTAAAAGAAGATGCAACGGTACAGGTAACACTGGAAAATAAACTGGCTGGCGTTTATAACTTTTCGATAATGGATGCATCCGGAAAAACGATCACTTTCCGGCAGATCAGCCATATGGGAGGAACCGTAAAATACCCGGTATCATTTGATCGATCTGTAGCACATGGAAGTTATGTGCTGACAGTAACTGATCCCCAAAAAGTTAAAACGCATTTTAAAATTATCTATTAATTGAAACGAAATACTATTTTTGTAAAAAGTAGAGCCTCTATGAACATGAAGCACAAGATATTGTTAGTGACGGGATCGATCTTAATTTTGTTATTTTTAGCTCCTTTAAGTGGTTTTTGCCAGGGTGATCCTGGTTGTGATCCTCTTGACCCGGCTTGCCCTATTGATGGTGGACTTAGTTTACTAATAGCAGCAGGAGTAGGGTTGGCCGCAAAAAAAGCCTATAAATCACAAAAAAATCAGGAAAACGCTTCACAAAACCTATAACTGGAATTCTTTATATCCCAGATATGTTTGGCAGAATGGTAATATTTAAATTGAGCAGATGCATTGATTGTCATTCCTGATTTTTTTAAATTTTGCATGCCCCGGTATAAAGTAAAAATTCCGAATCTTTTAATCAACCATGTTCATATATAGCGCTTTAAGTAATCGTTACAGTTTTTTTTTCGGTTGTGCATTTCTGATTTTACTGATGTCTTGTAAGACTACTAAACAATCAGGCAACTATTTTGACAACTTAAAAAAAGATACTTCTATCGCTAAATTCATGTCGGAAGACATGGAAAACATCATTAAACCAGGTGATGTACTTAATATTGTGATCAGGAGCCTGAGCCTGGAAGAATCGGGAATTTATAATAATCTTTCTACCGGAACAACTCAATCACCGGGTTATGCGGTAGATAAAACCGGTCATATCCGCTTCATACGTCTCGGCTCTATACAAGCAGA
>JANNZE010000373.1:0-2292 GCA_031410455.1 Chitinophagaceae bacterium
TCTTCCTTTTTATAATGGCTTACAAAATTGTGTTTCATTTCTCCGCCCGAAAGAACAAATGCATTGTTCATAGCATGGAAATGGCGATAACCTCCGTCAAAAAAAGATGTTGCCAAAATGGCTTCATGCCCACCCTCCTGCCTGGCACAATATTTTCCGGTAAGAAAAGAACAAAGGCAATCATTTAAGGAATGAAAGATAGTATGTGTGATATTACCGGTAGCGATCGGGTAATTTGCGCCTGCATTGCATATCATCAGTAATTTTCCGGCAGCGGGTACGTATGGTATTATAGCCTCTAACCAGGTTGGAGAAAATATTTCTTATAACGATTTACAAAGTGCAACTTTTGCAGGAGCTGGTATTGCGGTAAGAGGTATCAATAAAACTTATACTGCCGTTCCAACAGGAACTTTTACATCTTCTATTACCAATAACAGTGTAAAATTAACTTCCGGATTTAGTTCTTTAGCATTCAGTCTTGAAGCTATTAAATGTGATGGTATTTCAACATCGTTATCTACAGCCACTTTAAATATCAATAACAATATTATAAACAATTGTTCAATTGCAGCTGGGCCAACACCCACTACTATTTTAATTAATAATACTTCATTTGCAGGTACTGTTAATATTAATTTTAACCAGATAAAATCATTCTCTTCATTAGTTACAGTTGGAGGCTCATTTACTGGTATTAGTTTTGTTTCAGCTGCCAATGTTATTAATTCTGTTTCAGTAAATAGTAATGTGTTCGGTGCTCCGGGACAGGGGATATCAACTGGAGCCGGTGGTATAACACTGATCAGTTTATCAGGTACAGCAGTAGTAAACAGGACTGTTAATTCCAATAACTTTAGTACCATCAGTACCACTAATACTTCCTCTGCTTCTGTTGTTCCAATCAGTGCAACCGGCGGAACGACCAGTACACAGATCAATAGTAATATTATATCAAACATTACATCAGCAGGAACTATTAGTGGCCTGATATTATTGAATGGTGGAGCAGGAACAAGCCAGATCATTTCGAATAACATTTCCACTGTCACTAACAACAACCTGACTTTTACAGGATTTTTAGTAAGTCCAGGTACAGCAACAACTACGGTAGATCAAAACACTTTAAGTGGCTTAACAAGTGCTATTTCGGGTGGAGCTTTAACTGGTATTCAGATTGCCAGTGGTACGGTTACATGTTCCAATAATAAAATAAATAATCTTAATTTAACTTCCAGTGCGAGTGCTAATATTATAGGTATCCTGGTTTCCAGCGGTACGGTAACCTGTTCGAATGATACGCTCACAAACTTTACATTAAATCCTTCAACACCTGGTGCGTCAAGTATTTGGGGTATCCAGGCAGCCAGTGGAACACCAACTTTAACCGCCAATGTGATTTCTGGTTTTACCAGTAATTCAAATTCAGGTTCGGCCACTACAGGTTTAGTGAATGGTATTTAAGCTTCTGCTGCTACCACCACACTCAACATTACCAAAAACAAGATCTTTAATCTGGCATTCAACACAGCAACTGCTGTTTCAACTACTACAGTACATGGAATACAGTTAAACGTAGTTGGTACCACAAGTAATATTGTCAATAATTTTATCAGTGATCTTAAAAATCCATTAAGTACATCATCTGATGGAGTAAGAGGTATTGGTTTAACAGCTGCTACATCAACTACCAATGCAAATGTTTATTACAACACAATTTATCTGAACGCTAGTGGGGGAACCAATTTCGGCTCTTCCGGTATTTACCATACAGCATCTGCAACTTCTACTTCAGCTGCCTTAACGTTAAGGAATAATCTGATAATCAATAACTCTACTTCTAATGGAACCGGATTGAGTGTGGCGTTGAGAAGAAATGTAGCTGCCAATCTTCAGAATTATACAACTACATCTAATAATAATGATTTCTTCGCACCTGTATTATATGCTGAAGGTGCTGCCACCTATACTACTTTAGCGACCATGCTGGCTATCAGCGGATTCAGCCCGAGAGAAAGTGCTTCCGTTAATGTAATGCCGCAATTTGTAAATATTGCAACTACTCCTTTTGACCTTAAACTCATTGCTAATTTAAATTGCAGCACTAATGACCTGGGAAATAACTCAGGAATACTGATTCCTGACGATATTGAAGGAGATGTAAGAAGTACCACCAACCCATTCATTACGGATATTGGTGCAGACGAATTTGCAGGTACAGGAACCGGGGCAGGCGTTTGGAGAGGTGTTAACACCAATTGGTTGGAATAACAACATTTGTGGTGATAGTTG
>JANNZE010000374.1:0-3646 GCA_031410455.1 Chitinophagaceae bacterium
CTTGCGTGAGACCGTCATCCGGGGCGAGACGCTCACCCGAGCGGCGGCGCAATCCGGCGTGTTCACGCCCATGGTGCTGCAGATGTTGGCCATCGGCGAGGAGACCGGCATGCTCGATGAGCTGCTGGAAGAAATCGGCGAGCTCTATGGCAGCGAGGTTGAGTACTCGCTCAAGAGCCTGTCGCAGCAGATCGAACCCATCCTGGTGATTTTCCTGGGCAGTTGCATTAAAACTAAACAACATATTTAGGCTTAAAACCGCTACCAGTAATGATTTGATGCTCTTGACTACCATATCTGTCCTGAAATTTGGCGCAAAGATAAGGGTGTGATGGTTCACTTCGACAGGCTCAGTGAACTTTTTCGACAGGAAAGGTTCACTTTGAAGAGAAAATCGTTCACTTCGACGAGCTCAGTGAAATTTGATTTCGATTGTGGAATGTTCACATCCACGAGCTCAGTGAAATTTGATTTCGATTGAGGAATGTTCACTTCGACGAGCTCAGTGAACTTTTTCGATGGGAAGCCCGCTGAGCCTGTCGAAGCGGGTTTTCGCTCCCGAAGGCCGCTGAGCCTGTCGAAGCGGCAATTGAAGGAGCATTTCGAAGCGGCATTTGAGCGAGACTGTCGAAGCGGCGATATTTGAGCGAGCACCGCTCAAGTTAATTCAACACCGAAGACTGCAATTGCTGTAACTGATAATAATAACCTTGTTTATCCATCAGTTCATCATGTGTTCCTGTTTCCATGATCACACCGCGTTCGAGCACGAGGATTTTATGTGCTTTCCGGATTGTACTTAAACGATGGGCAATAATTATAGAAGTTCTGCCGGAAATCAGTTTGTCGATAGCACCACGGATCAGCTCTTCACTTTCCGTGTCAACAGATGAAGTGGCCTCATCTAAAACCAGAATGGAAGGTTTGTATAAAATGGCTCTTACAAAAGACAATAACTGCCGCTGCCCCATCGACAAAGTTGCTCCTCGTTCCATCACATTATAATCATAACCTCCGGGCAGCCGCATGATAAAATCATGAAGCCCGATCAGTTTCGCGGCCTCAATTACATCTTCTTTTGAAATATCAGGATTACGAAGTGTTACATTATCTATCACAGAACCACTGAATAAAAAAACATCCTGTAATACCACTCCGATGCGGCTCCGCAGGTAACTGAGTTGATATTCCCCGATCTCATGTTCGTCGATGAGTATCCTGCCCTCATCTGCTTTATACAATCGATTCAACAAACTGATCACGGAAGTTTTGCCGCTACCCGTATGGCCTACAATGGCAAGTGTTTCGCCCGGTTTAATTGAGAAACTGATATCTTTCAAAACAGTTCTACCCGGTACATATCCGAACGTTACATGCTCAAATGCCAGCTCACCTTTTACCGGGGTTTTTAATATTCCGTTTTCATGGGTTACATCTTCATTGTCCAGTACTTTAAATACTCTTTCACTGGCAATCATTCCCATTTGCAGCACATTGAATTTATCGGCCAGCACACGCAAAGGACGGAATAATAGATTCAGACAAAGAATGAAAGATGTAACAATACCTCCAACATTTTCTGCACGTAAAGGTGAAAGTCCAAGGGATTCCTTAGCCGCCCACCACACCAGTAAACCAATCGATAACGCTGAAACCAGTTCCACAACCGGGAAGAAAACAGAATACGCAAAGATGGCTTTCACATTAGCATTGCGATGTTCTTTATTGATCTTTTCAAATTTTTTATGTTCTCTCGGCCCTGCTGCGAAAGCCTGTACCAGCGACATGCCTGTAATGTGTTCCTGAACAAATGAGTTGAGGCTGGAAACTGCATTACGAACACGCGTGAATGATTTGTTCACACTCTCTTTAAAAATATAGGTGGCAATGATCAATAAAGGAAATGGTGCCAGGCAAACCAGTGTAAGCTGCCAGTCAATCACAAACATGTAAAACAGTATAGAAATGATGGCCAGCAGGTCAGCAATGATCGGTATCAGTCCGTCACTGAAAATATCATTTACCGATTCAATATCATTAATAGTTCGCGTAGTTAAAGTACCGATAGGAGTTTTATCAAACTGCCTGAGATTCAACTGCAATATCTTCCGATAAGTTGCCACACGAAGATCTTTAACTACGTTCTGCCCGAGTGTAGCTGTTGAAAAAGTAAAATAAAAACGGCAGGCTGTTTCACCGATCAGTAAAAATATCTGAAGGATGGTGATCTCGATAATAAATCCACCGGCACCTGTGAAGAAATGCCCGACCGTATTATTTTTAATACCATCGTTGATGGTCAGCTGAATCAGGAAGGGACGCAATGGAGCGATCAGGGCCAGTAATATAGCCAGCGCAATAGAAACAATGAATTTATTTTTATAGGGAGCAGTAAATGCAAAAACTCTTTTTAAAAGAGACACATCCAAAAACTTCTTAACCTTTCGCTCACTCGTCATTTACTTTATAAATTACTGGCCTCGGCCTGTTTGTTATATGCTTTGATAAAGATGGCCCCGAGATTTTTATAGGGAGGAATATAATTTTCCCAGCTTTCTCTCACCTCTTTTTTGGGATCGCTCATGAATTGTTTTGTTAATACCGCCCACAAACTGCGCCAATCCACAGACGTTCCGGCAAAGAAATTCTGATTCAGTGCATTCAGAATAGGCTGGTTGATATCACCTTTACCTATTTCCTTTGTGGTAATAATGTGTGCATCAGGACAAACCTGTAAGATCTCATTCAGGTTTTGGTAACCTCCGCAGGATCCTATCAATACCACTTTCGCTGTTCCAGACATACGGTGAATGGTTCGCGGTAACCAGTAACTATGTCCGCGGTGAACAATTACCGAGGGAAGCATCTTATTGTTTTCCAGATATGTATTCAAATGGACCTGTGCACTGTCATCCAGATTTTCATCGCTGTCTAAAGGTCTGTTAGCAAATACCCAAACGTTAACTTTCAGTGCTTTAATTTCCACCCATTCTTTTTTAATATTGATGCTCCACAATTTAGGAGAGAATGATTTGAGAAAGGAAGGGAAGAAAGCCTTTCCATCTTCGTCCCCGTAAAAGAAAACCTGTTGTACAATCGCACCATTCTGATCTTTAAAATCGTTTGCCTGTATGTTATAAATAGAAGGAATTCCCAGTGTTGCACTCAAATCTGTTTTTACAGAAGAATCAGCCGACATCATGATCGTCTTTAATAAATTATAGATGATCTTTCCTCTCGTATTTCCTTCCTGCTGATTCCTTTCTTCATTGATGACTACATAATTGAAAATAGTATTCAATAAATTTTTATCAGAGATGCTGCTGTACGAATCGGCAACATCCACTGCATCTTCCAGGTTACCGGTTTTATCAAGATTGGCAACAAAAGCTTTCATCAATACTTCACTGCTCTTTACAGGCATCGTTTTTAAGAATGTGTCGAGCTTATTAAAGTTCGCTGCCATTTTTATGAACTTCTTGAAATAATCGAAATGAACAATCTGCAATAATGAATCGCCGCGTGGTTTTGCCGATTCGTACAGCAGCATTTCTGATAAAAATTTGTTGAACACTATTTTCAATTATGTAGTCATCAATGAAGAAAGGAATCAGCAGGAAGGAAATACGAGAGGAAAGATCATCTA
>JANNZE010000375.1:0-4220 GCA_031410455.1 Chitinophagaceae bacterium
ACATTTACTACATGAAGTGTGTCCTCATAAACGCCGAATTCGATGCCGATTCCATAAAAACCTCCGCTGATATCTTCATTCACCATATCTACAGACCGGGCCGGAATGAACTGGCTGTGTGGATCAAGTTTGGCCAGCATCGCATCTATCGCAGTATCCGCAAGTGTATTCGCATTTACAGGGTCTACATATTTCAATTCTATCAGTTGCAATACTTCGTCCACCGGCCTGCGCTTCTCTATGTGAAAGAAACTTTTACCAGGCATGGAATCCCGCATTTTATAACCCAGGAACATACCGGCAACCATGGCCAAACTGATCACCATGGGAAGCCATACATTTTTCTTTCCTTGCTGCATATCCTTTTTAAATAAGTTGCGAAGGTAATTTTTTGTTGCTTACTGTTTTATATCTGTGTATTGTTTACCTTAATGTTTTAATATTCATTATGGGAAACATTTTAATTGCTGACAGCGGATCTACTAAAACCGAATGGTGTTTTATTCAGAACGGGAAGAAAAAAAAATTATTCACGCAGGGCATCAGCCCTTATTTTCTTTCGGAAGACCAGATCACGGAAATTCTTCAAAATGAATTATTACCTGGTTTGAAAAAGAATCAACCTTCAGAAATTTTTTTTTATGGAACAGGATGCAGCAATGCAGCTAATGTAAGGCTGATGGGACGTTCGATCAGTTCCGTTTTTCCGGATGCCGGGGTTCATATCGATCATGACCTGATGGGGGCTGCAAAAGCTACCTGCGGAAACGAAAAAGGTATTGCCTGTATTTTGGGAACCGGTTCCAATTCCTGTTATTTTAACGGAAAAAAAATTGTGAAGAACAGTCCGGGTATCGGATATATCTTAGGAGATGAAGGGAGCGGAGCTTACCTCGGAAAAAAAGTGATACAGTATTTTTTATATGACACTTTTGAGCCCGACCTGATGGATCGTTTCATGGCTAAATATGATAATATAACTTCTGCAGAAATCCTGGATACGGTTTATAAAAAGCCATTGGCCAACAGGTACCTGGCCCGTTACACGGAGTTTTTAACTGAAAACCGCGGACATTATATGATCGAGAATATTATTGAAGACGGTTTCAATGATTTCTTTTTTAACCATGTTTATAAGTACAGGGAAAGCTGGTTACACCCGATTCATTTTGTGGGCAGCGTGGCTTACGGGTTTAAAGACGTGCTCGCCGACCTTTGCAATGCGTATGAACTGCAACTGGGTAAAGTGATCAAAAATCCTATGGATGGACTGGTGAAATTTCACAGCAATTAACATGCAAGGCAAACTCACTGAATCAGCTTCGCCTTATCCTGATCTTGATAAAATGGAGATATTATCTTTCCTGAAACTCATGAATGAGGAAGATCAAAAAGTTCCGGTTGCTGTAGCAAGGCAAATTCCGGAGATCGGAAAATTGATCGTTGCCATTTCCGGAAAATTACAGGCAGGTGGCCGTTTATTTTATGTAGGTGCCGGTACCAGCGGAAGACTGGGAGTGCTGGATGCATCTGAATGTCCGCCCACTTTTGGGGTTCCGGATACGATGGTTACCGGTATCATTGCCGGTGGAGAAACAGCTTTGCGGAAAGCTGTTGAAAATGCAGAAGATGAAACCTTGCAGGGCTGGCTCGATCTGAAACAACACGATGTGAACGCGAGCGATTTCGTTATCGGTATTTCTGCCTCCGGCGACGCTCCTTACGTTTTAAAATGCCTGGAAAATTGTAAGGGAAATGGAATAGCTACCGGAAGTATCAGTTGTAATCCGGGGGCTGCCATCAGTTCGGTTGCTGATTATGCGGTGGAGTTGCTTACCGGTCCGGAAATTATTTCAGGAAGTACAAGACTGAAAGCCGGCACGGCTCAGAAACTGGTGTTGAATATGATCTCCACGGCGGTAATGATACGGTTAGGCAGGATAAAGGGAAATAAAATGATTTATGTAAAACCTACCAATCAGAAACTTAAGAACAGGGCAGTTAATATGATTATGGAAATGTTAAATATTGATCAGATCAAAGCCTCTCAACTGCTTTTTCAGTATGGATCAGTGGCAGACGCTGTAAAAAATTACCGTTAAAAATTTATTAATGAAAAATAGCGATAATTGTCTTAAATTAGTTCTTTAAATTTAACATAAAAACAAGCCAATATGAATTTCAAACTTTTACTTACCACTACATTGATAGCCGGTTCTCTTGCAGGAACTGCGCAGAATAACCGCAATGTTGCCTATGCTTTTACAGGAGACGGAAACAGTGATTTCTTATGGATGAATATCCGGCAGATCGATCTGAAAACAGGTACTGTTACCAAAACATTATTTGAAAGAAGCAAAACCGATTTTTCTTTAACGGATATTCTTACTAAGAAATCTGTTGATCAGACGGTAGCAGCAACTGCAAATATTTTCAGCGACAGAACATATCCGACAGCAACATTTGTGGCAGCCGCAGCACTGGATAAAAAAACAAATAAATTATTTTTCGCTCCGATGCGTATGAATGAATTGCGCTGGATGGATCTTTCTGCAAAAACACCACAGTTTTATTCACTGACTTCTTCAGTGCTTAATTTCGGAGATATGAATGATGAATCAAATCATCTGACAAGAATGGCCATTGGTGCTGATGGAAATGGATATGCCATGACGAACGATGGTAATCACCTGATCCGTTTTACCACAGGAAAAAATCCAGTGATCACAGATCTGGGAAATGTTGTGGATGCAGAAAATAAAAACGGAATTTCTATTCATAATAAATGCACCAGTTGGGGTGGTGATATGGTAGCAGATGCTTTTGGAAAACTATATGTGATCTCTGCCAATAAAAATATATTTGTAATTGATGTGGCAACACGTATTGCAAGTTTCAAAGGACAGATCACAGGAACACCTGCTGCCTATACTGCCAATGCTGCTGCTGTTGATGCTGATGGTAACCTCATCATCACCAGTGCTAATTATTTTGAAGGTTATTACAAAGTAAAAATGAATGATCTTACTGCTACTAAGATTGAAGGTTCAGATTCAAAATTCAATGCATCTGATCTTGCCGGCGGAAATTTATTGCTGGAAAAAGAAGCTGCTGAAGCCAATAAATTCACAATAGTTACACCTGCGATAACTGCTGCTGTTGTTAATGTTGATTCAAAGATCTTCCCTAATCCTGTTAATACTTCTTCTTTCAATATTTTACTGGAAGGACAAAAAGAAGGACGTTATACAATGGTGATGTCTGATCTCCAGGGAAGAATGCTACAAACAAAATCGTTTACTATCAATAAATCTGCTCAAACAGAAAAAGTAAATATTATCAACAGACCTGTAAAAGGTGTGTACATGGTAAAAGTGCTGAATGCGCAGAACCAGGTAGTGATTACAGAGAAAATAGTGCTTGAATAGTTTTTTATTATTTTGGGTTGATAAGTCAGGAGGCTGCTTTTTAAAGCAGCCTCTTTTTTTATGATTTCAGTCAGGAATTTATTCATGTAAGAATCCTTTTATTCGGCATAAATGCATCAATTTTGCATCTTACTATTTATGCAGAATATCGAACCATATTATAACTGGCGTCACTTATATACCGCTGAAGAAGATCAGCTTTCTCCTTTTTATGGACGTACTTACAGCGAGTTCGAATATTCGCAGACCCTCTATAATTTTTATATACATCCGCAGTGGGACGATTTTGGGAGCAGAACTTTATATATGAAACTACTGTTTGCTGATTATGAGCCGGGCTTTGCCATTATTGAATTACTGGGCGAATGGAATGATGCAATAGAAAATGATATCATGACGTTACGCAGGGATATTACAGATCATTTATATGCAAGAGGTATTTCAAAATTCATCATCATCGCTGAAAATGTGTTGAACTTTCACAGCAGCGATGACAGCTATTATGAAGAATGGAGCGAACAATTACAGGATGATCATGGCTGGGTGGTGGTGTTGAATATGCCGGAACAAAGTAAATACGATTTCAAAAGAGCCCGTCTTACCAATTATGTTGAATTTATAGAGCTTCCTGAATGGAGAACATTAAAACCTGAAGTCATTTTTCAAATAATCGACCAGCAAATGAACCGCTTGTTAGATTAAATTGTTGATTACCTGATAATAAATAAATAAGGAATACATTTTTTTGTGGAGTGCTGTACGTATTTTTGCGGCACCAAAATCATCAATAAG
>JANNZE010000376.1:0-2700 GCA_031410455.1 Chitinophagaceae bacterium
GTTGCATTCAGCTCTTTTACATATTCATCCAGTGCCACCAGTAAACCTTTTCTTGTGAGTGCAGAAGGAAGCAGGTTTTTTGAAATTCCACGCACCCGTTCAGCAATGGTTTCCAGAACTTGAATGGATTTTTGCAAAGTTTCCCTGTCATCCTCTTCCAGTATTTCCACAGAACTCACCTGGTATTTGGCAAGATATATCATGGGTGCCAGTTCATCATGCATATCTGCGGCAATACGGCTGCGTTCATTTTCCAGTGTGGTAACTTCAGAAAGAATACTCTTCCGGTGAAATTCCAGTAATTTCCGCTGGTGCCTGATCAGTGATATAAAAAAAATGACAATAATCACTCCTACAATTACCGAGGCGATGATGACGGCAATATAAAATTTTGTTTCGGTGGAATCCATAATACAGCTAAAGCATACACAAGGTTTATCAGAAAATTGATTATTGATAAAATCACATAAACATAACTACCAAATATCAGTGATTCATCTATATTAAATATCCAGAAAACTTCTACAACAATATTAAATGTAAAAAAAATAACAAACCCCGCACAGATTAAAAAAATTGAGTTTTTAAGTAAATCAACTGAAATAGTAGTTATAAGATGATTAATCATTTGTATGCTGAGAAGAACTATAATAAATGCATACATGGTTGTGAAAACAGACAGATAAATATTTATATTGTTCCAATAAATCAATTCTGAAATCCACATTCCAGGTATAATACATTGCAGAAATACATACAATTTAAAATTTTTCAGCAGGTGCCATTTTCTGAATTGCCATACAATTACCAACGCTTCAAATAATGAATAAATATTACTGCTTAATGCATTGGTTCCAAAAATGGAAAGGGTTGTAATTGCTACCAATTCTGAAACAAAACCAAGAAATAATAATATAATAAATGGGTAGTATAATTTGTCAATTTTCCGAAAACGGACTAATGAAATAATAATACTTACAATTATTGAGAACCTTAGGATATTATTGACAAAACTATCAATCATTTAATGCTGATGAGGGTGGATTATTGGGCGGGCAACGCAATCCTTTTTCAATAATCAAATCATTTTCTAAAATATCATCATCCTGACCATCTGCTGCTACCATTATTAAACGTATATTATCATCACTATCCATTCCAAAATAACACCTGAAATTCTCACACCCATCCTGGTTTAAAAGCGATAAAATTTCTTCTTTTGTAAATGTTTCACACATTGTAAGAATTTCGGGTTCATAATTTTCATTCAGAATCAAACCACGTTTTTCTTTGTACCGCACAATCATTTTTTTTCCTTCATCTAATTTAATAATGGCCATATGTATATTTTTGTGGTAAGTTGATGATTAATTAACTAAAAGATACAAGCAATTTTACGCTATATGATCAGGTAATATTACCTGATGTAAATTATCAAACTTTCTTTATTTGGGTACAATCATTTAGGTTTGCTTTGCAAATTCAGATTATGAACGATTTCTCCCTCTATCTTGATCCTGTATCGCTTTCCGTCATTTTAAATGACCAGCCTCTTACCGATGGATTACTGGCAAAACATATTGCCATTTACCAGGACCAGATCCCTGATATAGAACATACAGATATCGTTCTTGTAGGTATTCAGGAAAAGAGAGGGGCCAGGATGATGAATGATGGTTCCAAATCTGCAGATGCCATCCGTAAACAACTTTACAAATTGAATTACTGGCATACAGATGTTCAGATTGCCGACCTTGGAAATATTAAAACAGGCGCAACCATCCAGGATTCCTATGCTGCCCAAAAAACAGTGATCGGAGAGCTGATCGCTATGGGAAAAACGGTCTTTATCATTGGTGGAAGCCATGATAATACCATGGCACAATATGAATCCTATCGTGATGCCGGGTATCATATAGAAGCCACTTGTATCGATGCAACAATCGATCTCAGAAGTGAAAGCATGGTAAGAAGTGAAAATTTTTTACTGGACATGCTCACTACGGAACCGAACCTCATCAAGCATTATAACCACATCGGGTTTCAGAGTTATTTCGTTCATCCGAGAATGATCGAGACCTTGGATAAATTAAGATTCGATTGTTACAGAGTAGGTGTTGTAAAAGCCAAGATCGATGAAATGGAGCCTGTGCTCCGGAATTCGCACATGGTGAGTTTTGATATCAGTGCGATCAAAAACAGCGATGCTCCAGCCAGCAAGTTTAGTCCCAACGGACTGGATGGAATAGAAGCCTGCACCCTGATGCGCTTTGCAGGCATGAGTGGGAATGTAAATTCCACCGGTATATATGGATACAATTGTGAAGATGATGTTCACGACATGACGGCCATCCAGATTGCGCAGATGATGTGGTATTTTATTGATGGCAGAAATAAATGTATGCAGGAAAGTAACCTGAACGACAGGCATAATTTCAATGAATTTCACACTGCCTTTGCGGAAGTGGAAACTGTTTTTCTTCAAAGTAAAAAAACCAACAGGTGGTGGATGCAGCTTCCTGATAAAAAATTCATAGCCTGCAGTTATGAAGATTATACAAAAGCATCCAGCAATGAAATACCGGAACGCTGGCTGAGGATACAGGAAAGAATTTAAAATTCACGAATGAAGAGAATCCTCATCGGTTGTTGCTGCATTTTATTTTCCTGCTCCGTTTCAGACCGGGTATTATCCAGTAT
>JANNZE010000377.1:0-2095 GCA_031410455.1 Chitinophagaceae bacterium
TCAGATCTAACTTTTCAGAATACCCACAGATTCACGTGTGGATGCGCCCATATATAAAGCAGGATTGTTTCTTGTTTCATTTACTATTCCAGCCACGTAGTCTATGAGTCGGTCTTCTATCCTCACCTGTTCAATCAGTTCACGCATTTGCCGTAGTGTAATTACAGATATAAGTGGTTTGATATCCTGCAGTAATTCAGCCTGCGTTCTTCCATGCTGTACCTTTAAAATCTGTATCTCTTCCTGTAGCGTTGGATAAGGCACTTCTGCTTTAAATAAAAACCTGTCGAGTTGTGCTTCCGGTAAACGATACGTTCCTTCCTGTTCAATTGGATTTTGCGTTGCAAACACATTGAATGGAAATTCCATTTCATGCGTGGTTCCATCCACCGTAATCTGCCGTTCTTCCATTACTTCAAACAAAGCAGCCTGCGTTTTTGCCGGAGCCCTGTTGATCTCATCTATCAGGATGATGTTACTGAAAACGGGTCCGCGACGAAAGGTGAACGTTGTATTTTTGAGATCAAATACCGAAGTGCCGATCACATCGCTGGGCATAAGATCTGGTGTAAACTGAATCCTTGAAAAATTGGCATCCACGATCTTTGCCATCAGTTTGGCGGCTAATGTTTTGGCCACGCCCGGCGCACCTTCAATCAAAACATGTCCATCGCATAACAGGGATACGATCAGAAGATTGATGAAGGATTGCTGACCAATGATCACTTTACCGATTTCAACCCTGATCTCGTGAATTTTTTCATTGAGTGCAATTACTTTTTCCTGCATTTCAGGATTGTTCTCTGCTATCATTTTCTTGATTTAAAAAATTGCTGAATTTTTTGATTTAATAACAATAATTCCTGTTCTGAAATATCGGTCTTCTGCTGAATATCTTCGATGGTCTGGAAAAGAGAAGATACTTTTTCTTCGGGCACACCTGATTTACGGCTCAGCGAAATAATATTTTCTGCTGTATTGCCGCTCTTCTGTATAAAATAAGTTGTTCTGATATGATCATAAAAATAAATGATCATTTTATCAGCCAGACCTTTATGATCTTTTTGCTGTAAGTATAAACGGCTTATGGTTTCTGTAAATGCAACTGAACTGTTTTCATTTGATTTTATTACCGGAATGATACGCTGTTTTCTTTTGAGATTGAAAATAATATACAGCAGCAAAATGCCTAAAAAGATCCAGAAAGCAGCTCTTAAGGAAGGATATTTTAATATTTCTCCTAATGCAGATCCGGATTGAGGCTTGCGTGCTTTACGGTTGGTCTGGTAATAATTATCCCAGTAAATATTGGCCGGCGTAGGAATAATATTTAATATGTTGGTGAGGTAACGATGATTATCCTCCTTTAATAGAAAATAATTACTGAACGCTCTTGGCTCACATTGAAGAATGAATTTTCCTCTTAACCCGAATAAAACGAAACCATTCGGTTCGCCCGACTGGTTAAAGCTGATCATCCTGGAATTGGCTACATCTAACTTAGAAAAATAATTGGCAAATGGATAGAAATAATAACTGTACTGCTTTTGATCCGGTGCTATCAACGGCGACAAACTCAACATCGTTGTATCATATACAGCAGGTATATTATTAAAAACAGAATTGAAATTTACTACAGAACAAAACAGTTTGTTGGTTAATGAAGTATCAAATTCAGAAGCTGAAATAAAGATTGTATTGCCACTGTACATATAATTCAGCATATTCTGTACATCATCTTCTGAAGGAAAGAATTTTTTTGAAATGGAAATGTAAAGATTGTTACTGTCTTCCAGGTCAACCGGCATCAATGAAAAAGAACTGAATATATTCCGGGTTTTTGAACGGGAAAAATAGTTTTCGGTAATATTCTTTGCCACCGAGCTGCCAAAAGGATTTTTATCCCTGTAGGAATAAGTTTCTGTAAGATTATAAGGCACCCGTTTATTGCAGGAACATAAGATGCATAACAGTAAGAAGTATGTTGAAATAGTTCTCATGCAGCCTGTATACGATCTATGAAATGAAGAAATATTTTTTCTTTTTGCGCAAATGTTTCCGGGTTCAGTGGTTGACGTCCATACCAGATATATTC
>JANNZE010000378.1:0-1560 GCA_031410455.1 Chitinophagaceae bacterium
ATATTTACTTCTCCCTGTGGAGTTAACAGAGAAGGAGATATTGTAGCAAAGAATTTCCGTTTACCGGCGGTAATGAAAATTTCACTGGCTGCTGATAAACGTCTGGGTAAAGGATGGACTTTTACTACTGAGGCTTTATTCACCAAAAATTTATCGGAAGTTGATTGGGTGAATGTAAACTTCTCTCCTAATACGGTAAAACCAACAGGTCCTGATACAAGGCCGGTTTATTCTTTTTCCGGAAACCCAACACGCCTGATCTACCGTACTGCCGGTGCCACTGCGGCCATACGTAATCCGTACACCAATATAATCCTTGTCCGTAATACTTCCGGTCAGAAAGGATATGCTTATAATTTTACGGTTGGAATTGATAAACAAAGTAAGAAAGGTGTAAACTTTAATGCTACTTATACTTATGGAAGTTCCATGGTACATAATGAAGGAACAAGTTCTATCAACACTTCTAACTGGCAGAATATGGAAGCAGTGAGCAGCAGAAATTATGTTCCGCTTACACAATTAGATTTCAGTTTAGGACACAGGATATTTGCATATACAAGTAAGAGATTCTCTTACGCAAATGATCATGCATCCACAACGGTTGCTTTAGTGTATAACGGACAAAGTGGTAGCCCTTACAGTTACACCATGAGTAACCGCAGTTTTATAGGTGATGGTGTTACCAATAGTGATCTTATGTACATTCCTGCTTCCCGTGCAGAAATGGACCAGATGACCTTCTTAACCCGTTTATCCGGAGCAACAGCTGCTCAAAATGCGGCCGATATCGTTGCTCAGAAAAATGAGTTTGAAGCTTTAATCAAATCAAACAGCTATTTAAGTAAACGTCGTGGAAAATATGCTGAAAGAAATGGTGCAAGATTGCCATTCAGCCATATTCTTGACCTGAGCCTAACACAGGAATTTGCTATGAAAATGGGAAAGATCAGACATGCAGTTTCTGTAAGACTGGATATGTTCAACATCGCGAACTTTCTGGATAAAGATGCAGGCCGTCAATATTTCCTGAGTTTCGACCAGGCCCAGATCATAAGTTTTGAAGGATTCAGCGGAACAAACCCTACGTATAAATACCAGAAACCTTCTTCCAATAAAATTGGTTTGATAAGTGATGGAACCAATCCTGCTACCAGCAGCAGATGGAATGGTCAGTTAACTTTCAGGTATAATTTCTAATTTATAACTCCTTATGAATCAGGAAAACGCTTCAGAAATGAAGCGTTTTTTTTATGTGTATAATATAACTATGCATGATTCCGCAAAAAAAAATAAAAATAAATGTGTAAAAATTTGCATTTGTAGATTTGCGTAGTAATTTTACAGTCCCTAACACGTACTAATTACACATGCTTCACAGTAAATACCTTCCTTGAAATACGGTGTTTTCTACCGTAAAAAAATTAAAAAAAGCGCTGATCAGCGTAAAAATCTGATCAAAACATAAGTCCTTATCCATTAAAACCGGAAGTTAACCCTCAAACCAGGAATCATGAAAAAATTGTACAACACAATTACGGCCATCCTATGCCTGCTAAT
>JANNZE010000379.1:0-3948 GCA_031410455.1 Chitinophagaceae bacterium
TGTATATCCAGGCTAAGTCTATCTGGTACGGCAAGAAGCCTGCACGTGCACTTCCCGGATATAAATGGTGATTATTATGCCATTCTCCTGAAAATAATCCCGGACGAGTTTGGTTAATGGATAAATTACTCCTGTCGAAATCAATTCCGTCCTTATGCTTCACTTCTCCTTTACCGTGACCTGTATAATTAAAGGCACGAACAAAAATGAACCAGAACATAGCCGCACCAAACATAGTACATGCAAGCGCATTTCCACCTATGAAATAAAATATGCTGTACCATAGAGTCCAGTTGAAAATCCATAAAGCCACTGTATAAAATGGGCTTGCCACTGAACCCCATTTCAAATACTGTGCATAACTGTTTAACTTAACGCCCGTGTGTTTTAAGAAATGCGCTGCTTTGGAATAAGATTTCTCATCGAGGTTTCGTGCGATCGACTGGTGATTAACATCACTGAGCATGCAATACCAAAAACCGCCACGCGGATTATAGGGATCACCCGGTTCATCTGATTTTACATGATGAACATGATGAGATACAACATATATTTCTTCAGGAAAAGTTTTGATCACCAGGTTCTGCGTGATGAACCGGAATATAGGATGTCGGAATATATAAGCTTTATGCGTGCTGTAACGGTGAAACCAGATCGTACCATGTGTACTCATGATGATCATACTGTACAGAATAAAAACGATCACCAGTTTCCAGGTAATATATTTGGTGATGAACAAAATGAAAAACGGCATCATACACACCACCATCAACCAACTGATCATAGATATCCAGTTCTTCTTCGTCTCAAAAATATTCATCCTTCTGAAAGCTTCCCCAAACAATTGTTGCCTGGTAGGTACAACCAATGTACCTTGTTCGTCTTTCCATTTGTAAGAAGGTTCATGTAAAAGGTCATCAATAAATCCCATAGTTATACTATAAATGTTGATTTGCCACGTTTGAAAGATACGGTCAAAATTACAAACAGGAATTTAATATATAGTTGTAATTATCAAAATTCTAAAATTTTTCAACAAAAGAAAATATAATGATCTCAATTCTATGTATTTATAGAATCTTCTGAACCGTTAATTTATCTGTTCTGAGGAGGCGGAAGCACATCTTTGTCGCTGATCGCATGAATCTTTTCCACAGCATCTTTTTTACCCATCATTTTGTATATCTGAATCAGTGCAGTAATGGTAAAAATTCCACCGATCACCCAGTTCAGGTAATCTTCGCTATTGTGTATTTTTTCCACCAGCCATTTTCCTCCGAAAATAAAAACACAGTTTCCCAGTAACGTTCCCAAACCAATACCAATTATATAAGAATTATACTGGCTTTTCACCGGCTGAAGTATTTTTTTTGTAAATAAAACAGTACTCCATCCAAACCAGAATGGTATCTGCACCGGGTTGATAGCACATAAGAACATACCCAGAAGTATGCGGTTCATACTATTATGCAACATTATATTTTTAGAACCTGCTCCATCTTTTGTAGCTGCAATAAAACTACCGATCGCCAATGCCACTATAATGGCCAGTGTTATCCATTCCATGATCCGCATCAATTTTTCCTGGCGGCGAACCCAGTTGATCGCCACCAGGGAAAGACGCACATACACCATTTCCACCAACAACGATCCTATAGAAAACTGTAAGGCATGGTTTACGCTTTCCTGTATACCGATCTGCATGGCTGTTATATTCAGTGTTCCCATTGGTAAAGACCCAAGAAAACTTATCATTAAACCCCATAAAAAAACACGGCCAACATTACGCATCTGGTAAAGATAAAGAAGTAGATATTTAAATTGTTCTAATCGTGTGTACAGGCAATATCCGCTCCACAGAATTATTTCTTTCCGGTAAAGTTCAATAATTTACAGAAATGCGGAGATCCACTTTACAGTTATTGCGTTTTCATTTTTCTTTTTTCCTGATGCCTGTTTACTGGTTTGCGATTTCGTTAAACCCTCACCCGCAATTTTTAAATGCATTACTCATCTTCCTGTTACTGCACCTTGTAGTTTATCCGGCAAGTAATGGATACAACAGTTATATGGACAGAGATGAAGAAAGTATCGGTGGTATCAAAAATCCTATGGCACCCACCCGTCAATTATTTTATGTTTCTGTAATCATGGATGTAGCCGCCATCTTACTTTCCCTTTTAATCAGCACTTTTTTTTCATTTGGAATAGTGGTCTATATACTGGTATCCCGGGCTTATAGTTACAGAGGTATTCGATTAAAACAATATCCTATAATAGGATATTTAACGGTGATGATATTCCAGGGTGGCTGGGTTTATATGCTGGTAATGCATGGCGTAAGCATCGATAAACAGGTAAATATACCGGTGCTTGGCATGATTGCTGCCTCTTTACTTGTTGGAGGATTTTATCCTCTTACACAGGTATATCAGCATAAACAGGATGAACGGGATGGAGTAAGAACGATCAGTATGGTATTAGGCTACAGAGGAACATTTATATGCACAGCTGTAGTTTTTACGCTTGCGATGAGTTGTATCAATGCAATTTTTTTAATAGCAGAAAAAAAGCAGGTTTTAACTGGTTTTAATTTATTTTTTCTGCCAACACTTGTATTTTTTCTCCGGTGGATGATCCTTGTTTTTAAAGATCCCGTATATGCTAATTACAAACATACCATGCAGATGAACATCATTGCATCCGTTTGCACCAATGCCGCATTCATTTACTTATTTATTCAGTTACATTGAGCACCATTACCTCCATAGCAACAAGAGTTCCCTGTTATAAATATTCGCAGGACGAATTGCGTTTATTCGCAGAAAAAATCTATTCAAGAGAAGAAACAGATGCCAGAAAGATCCGTTTTTTATATGCGCAAAGTGGTATTGACGAACGGTATTCGGTGATCCCCGATTTCAATAAAAATCCGGAAGAATATTCTTTTTTCTCTCCTTCTGAAGATCTCCATCCCGAAACTTCTGTAGAAAAAAGAATGGAATGGTATGAACGTGAGTCTTTGAAATTATCCCAGGCTGCCATTCTGGAATGTATGGCGGGCAAAATAAAGAAGCACGAGGTCACCCATCTTATTACGGTAAGCTGTACCGGCATGAGTGCGCCGGGCCTCGATCTTCAGTTACTGGAAATACTTGACCTTCCCAAAAACATTGTGAGAACATCGGTGAATTTTATGGGCTGTTATGCTGCCATTCATGCTATGAAACTGGCTGACGCGTTTTGCAGATCGCATGAACATGCAAATGTAATTGTAGTTTGTACAGAACTATGCACCCTGCATTTTCAAAAAGAACCCACACTGGATAATATCACTTCTTCCCTTTTATTTTCCGATGGATGTGCCGCTATGCTCATTCAATCTGAGCCAATAAAGAAAGGAATCCGTATCAACAGTTTTTACTCAGAACTATTTGAAGCAGGAAAAAAAGATATGTCATGGAATATTGCTTCCAATGGATTTCAAATGACCTTATCGCCCCAGATTCCGCATTATATAAAACTGCATTTTGCTGATGTAGTAAAAAATGCATTGAACAGGATTCATGTTAGTAATGATAAGATCTCTTCCTGGTGTATACATCCCGGAGGTAAAAAAATACTTGATGCGGTTTCAGCATCACTACAGCTGAAACCCGGTGCATTGGAAGATTCCTCAGAAATTTTAAAGAGGTTTGGTAACATGAGCTCCGCTACAATAGTATTTGTATTGAAAAGAATAATGGACAGAGCACAAAAAGCTCCTTTGATATTTGGTGCAGCCTTCGGCCCGGGATTAACGATCGAAACATTTACTGCCATTTATGATTGATCTGAAAAAAAGAGCTGAGCAGAAAGAGTTGCTGGACGGTAACGATATTCCGTTTGAAGATATCAAATTGAATATGCATGAACTGAATACCATCAACCATTACTGGGAGGACATTC
>JANNZE010000380.1:0-2525 GCA_031410455.1 Chitinophagaceae bacterium
AAATAAATTTGTTGCCGAAGTATCTCATTTCACCTGGTGGAATTATGATTATGCTTATCCCAGTGTATTGATTTATGGCACGCTGAAAGATGCTCAGGGTACTCCACTTTCTAATACAGAAATCAGACTAACTGTTCCAGGTACCGATATTACCATGTTCGGATACAGTAACCAGGAAGGAAAATTCAGCATGCCTGCTCCTTTGAATTCAAATTGCCAGTTAATATTGAATAGTTTGTCTTGCCAGTTGTCTTTTTATACTTTCTCCGTAACTACCGGAACCGTTGATAAAAATGCCGGAACTATTTTAGTGACTCCGTTAAATCCCCGCCAATTTCACCTTATGGGTACATTCAATAACTGCGCTAATGCACCCGTGTCGGATGGTACAGTTAGAATTTACCTGGAGAACCATATGTTTGAAAGCCCGATAGTAAATGGCCTTGCGGATATTTCTTTTTTTTATTGTAAAGATTCTGCTGATGTATTAATTGTTGCAGAAGATTATGCCACACAAAAACGTACTACGTCTTCCAGGAGAATTTACGCAAACCAGGCAGTCAACCTTGGGATTTCAAATGTGTGTACAACCAACAACAGCGGTGCTTACATACGTTATATCGTAGACAACCAGATGCGCTATATAACCGGTAACGGCACAACAGATAGCCTGAGTGCTTACTATTTTACTTTTACAAATAACTGGATAGAAATCGCGAGTAATAATTTTTCAATACCAGGCACCGTAACATCAGATTTTGTTTTAAGGGCTAATGTTTTCAATAATACTTACAACCCCGTAACTAATCTTACAATTGCAGAATATCCGGGATTATCGCCACTGGGTGGAAACATCGAAATTAATAATGAATTTGATTTCTTTGGTAACTTGGGAGACTACGTACGTGGAAGGGCACATGGCAGAATTTATGATACCAACATCAACCAATGGCGGTATGTTGACATTGTATACAACGTTATGCGTCTTTTATAACAACCTGTGAAGTTGGAGATTTTCAAAGAGATCAGAAACTTTATTTATTGCACAAAACAAAAGTTAAAACGGCAACTTCCATTTCTGCTACATTTTTAAAAGTAACAGTTGGCGTCTATCAAATCTGACAGGTGAGCTTTGTTCAGTTAAAAGTTTCGAAATCAATAGATACTTGCTCGATTTGAGACCAGGCCCGACCAGGTATAAAAAACATAAACAAGAGTAGTCGAATCATAGTTTTATTTCAGATTCATTAATTCAAACACACAAGTAAATGAAAATGCAGATCTGAAATAAATTTTCTCTTTGTAGTCTAGTGATTAAAAATTATCAACTTAGATTGGTTATTGGCAGACAACTTTAAAAAATACATCCCGGAATTTTTTATACAGGTTGGCACCGTATAGTTATGTGTACCTTTAAATAAATAAACTTGCTTACGATATAAAAGGCTGCCAATGCTGTTGTAAAGCAACATGTGTGCATCGGTTTCTCTATCACTGTAAATATTCAGGTGCATATTTTCGGAGGATAATCCATTTAATTGAACAGATAATTCTTTTTTTAAGGAACGAATTTCAACTGTATTACTTCTTCTTATTGTTCCATTTGAACTTACGACAACTAACCTGTAAAAACTGGTTGTATTCAAAGCTGATTCTGAAAATTGAAAATTGTGTTGGTTAAAATTATCAATCCTTGCAATGTTCGAAAACAAATATCCGTTGCTGCTTCGTTCTATTAAATAATGATGAACATCACCCGAGGCTGAAGTCCAGGATAATTTATTCAATACACCTTCTGACCGGCCGTATAATTGAAAAGAATTTGCCACTACGCCGCATGCAGGCAAAGGAGAACAAGATATTTGCTGCGTAACACCTGTAAGTGATTGTACATTACTGATAAATGTATTTCCGGCATCACATTTTAGTTTCAGATTATAATCCAGAAATGGAATTAACGCTGTACTGATCTTTGAAAATAATGTCTGCAAAGGAAGGGTAGTGGAATTACATCCTGATGATGCCTGGCCAAAGGAACAGGTAAAATTATTATTTGCAAACTGGCAGTGTAATGCCTGCGAAATATTGATATACACTTTACAATAATTAATCGGAATATTATTGTACATATTCTGTTGTACAGTTGGCGCTACAATGCAATCAGAACTTCCACTGAAAATCATAGATGGTACGGTCACATTTGCCGCAGCGGCAATGGCTGATGGATTAGTTTCTGCAGCAGCAAAATTGAATAAAGCTTTCACTGCAGGATTTTGAATGGCCGCTGCTAAAAAACTGCTTCCTCCTCCCATCGAATGACCGGCAATTGCAGCTCTGTTTACAACTCTCTGGTAAAATGGAGAAGTCAACTCTTCATTTAACGAAATGATTTTTGATGCTACCACCGAAAGATCAATTGCAAAAGACAAATGATCCGGCGAAAAACCTGATTCTGTGGCAGGAAAAGCAACGATATAACCATACTTCACCAAAGAATCTGCCAGCCATTTATAAGAACTGGTTCC
>JANNZE010000381.1:0-2788 GCA_031410455.1 Chitinophagaceae bacterium
TGGTGATCTGCCAGGAAACCACAAAAACAGTATTACAAATTCAAAAACTAACTGAAGCCGACAAACGTTTCAAAAACCTGGTGCGTGAATCTACTGTTGGGATGGTGGTTTTAAGAGGAGAAGACCTGGTAGTGGAGGTAGTGAATGATTTTTATGCAAAGCTCATCAACCGCACTACGGAAGAACTGATGCATAAAAAAATCTTTGATATTATTCCTGAAATGGAAAAAGAATTCCGGCCTTTACTTCTGAATGTGATAAGAAAAGATGAGCCATTGTATTTATATGGTCATCCTTACCAGGTGATACAGGAGGATCATATTATTAACGGATACCTGGATGTGGTATATAAACCATTTAAAGATATTGACGGGCACATTGTAGGTGTAATGGCGCTTTGTCATGATGTAACAACCCTGGTGGAATCACGATTAAAAGTGGAAGAAAGTGAACACCGTATGAGGGCAATGGTGGAAAGTGCACCTTTCCCTATGGGAGTTTACACCGGCAGGGAAATGAAAGTTGAGATCACCAACCAGGCTATACTGGATGCCTGGGGAAAAGGCAGGGAGGTGATCGGAAAGACCTTTGCAGAAGTATTGCCGGAACTGGCAGGACAGAATATTTATCAGCAGCTGGACGGAGTATTTTCAACGGGTATTCCTTTCCATGCGAAAAATCAACGGGTAGACCTTGTCGTAAATAATAAATTACAGCCCTATTATTTTAATTACAGTTTTACACCATTGTATAACCTGAAAGGAAATATTTACGGGGTAATGAACACGGCTGCAGATGTTACCGATCTGAACACAGCCAGAATTAAATTGGAAGAAAGCGAACACAATCTCCGCAATATGATCCTGCAGGCACCTGTAGCTATATGTATCTTCAGAGGACCAGAATACATCATTGAGATCGCCAACAACAACATGACCAATTTCTGGAGTAAATCAGCAGAAGATGTTATCAACATTCCTCTATTTGAATTATTACCGGAAGCCAAAGACCAGGGTTATGAAGAACTGATGGACCATGTATTGCGCACCGGCGAACCCTTTTCTGCCAATGAACAGAAAGTGATTTTACAAAGAGGCGATTCACTGCAGGATGTATATATCAATCTTTCCTACCAGCCTATTAAAGAACCCGACAATTCCATATCCGGTATCATTGCCATGGCTGTGGAAGTAACAGAGCAGGTGGTGGCCCGTAAAAAACTGGAAGAAGTCAATGACCGGGCAAATCTTGCTATTGAGATCTCCCAGGTAGGTGTATATGAAATAAATATAGACAACGATACGATCATTTGCGATAGCCGCATGAATGCTATATTCGGATTTGGACGTCCGATGACACGTGAAGAATACCGAAGTCGTTTGCACCCTGATGATGCAGCTTATGCCACTGCTGAACAGGTAGCCGGAATTAAAACAGGATCCATTGTAAGTGAGTTTCGTTTACTGATGGAGGACGGAAGCATCAAATGGATCAAGAACAATGGTAAAATTCTGTACAAACCCAACGGGGAGCCCGATAAAATTATGGGCGTGGTGCAGGATATCACTGCTGAAAAAACGTTCGCACAAAAACTGGAGCAACTGGTAAACGACCGGACTTCTGCTTTAGAGAAAATGAATGAAGCACTTTTGAAAGTTAACCAGGAATTATCCCGTTCCAATGTGAACCTTGAAGAATTTGCCTATGCTGCATCGCATGATCTTAAAGAGCCGATCCGTAAAATTCATTTTTTTGGTGATAGGATCAGGACCAGCCTGCTCGATAAAATGAATGAAGAAGATGTTCGTTCCTTTTCAAGGATGGAAGTAGCAGCGAAAAGAATGAGTTCTCTTATCGATGACCTGCTTTCCTATTCGCAGGTGAGCCTTCGCCCGAAAAATTTTGATGAAGTGAACCTGAATGAGGTAGTAAATATTGTGCTCGGTGATCTTGATCTTGAAATAGAAGAGAAAAAAGCGCAGATACATGTTGACAGATTATTTACTATCAAAGGTCATCAGCGACAATTGCAACAGGCCTTTCAGAACCTTATTGCCAATTCTTTGAAATATACAAAAGCAGGGGTAGTTCCTGTTATAAGTATTACCTGTTCCAAAATAATCGGGAAAGAAATAGGACAAATGATAGCTCCTGAAGAACAGGATGTGTATTTCAACGCCATCAAAATAAAAGATAATGGAATTGGTTTCGATCAAAAAGATGCCGATAGAATTTTTAATGTATTTATCCGTCTCCATGGAAATACAGAATTCAGGGGCACGGGCGTTGGTTTATCCATCGTTAGAAAAGTGATAGAAAATCACCATGGTTATATCACTGCTGAAAGCAATCCCGGTGAAGGAGCGCTGTTCAACATTTACCTGCCTGTAATTAATTAATATACTTTTTCAAGTAGCCGTCTTATGCTGAATCTATCAGTATAAAGCGGGTATGTTTTAACTCGTAGACATCATCGATCTGATTTGCAAAAGGCCTGCAGTTAGTATAGTTTCAGGCAGCTTATTATTTTCTAATACTCCCATTGTTGTGTTTTATTTGGCAAAGCAATTGCAATTATTCTCTAAACTAAAATCATGAAATATATCCGTTTATTATTTAATGCAGGATCCGCGATCCATGAAAATGCATCCAGTGCAGATTTCAATAAAACGAACAGTTCAGTTGTTAGCGAAGCTGATGACTTGGAAGATGAAGAAGATGATGACGATGATGCTATTGAAGAGATAGACCTCGATAAAGAAACTGACGAAGATGTAGTGGAAACAGA
>JANNZE010000382.1:0-2934 GCA_031410455.1 Chitinophagaceae bacterium
TACTTGCACCATTATGCTCATAATAATCATGTGCTTTCGTCAAGTATTTTTGTTTAAAAAAAAATGTATCCTTCTTTTTATAAAGTGCCGGCCCGGATTTTCTCCCGAACCAATATCCAACACTGTTGCCAATAACGCCTGCTATAATTGCCAGAATTGTTAATACAGATAAATTGATAAATTCATTTCCAAAATCAAATCCGATTCCTTTGGTGATTAATTTATTGCTGAAAATTCCTGCAACGAGTAACAAAGAATCACCCGGAAGAAAAAATCCTGCGAACAATCCTGTTTCTGCAAAAATTATAAATAAAAAAAGCCAAAGACCTCCATTATTAATATAGAACTCTGGATTCAGTAAATCTTTAAACGCTATCTCTAATAATTCCATAATGCAAATAAACAATTAATCTCGCAATTCATTCTCCCATTTACTTACTACTGCAGTGGCCACACTATTTCCCACAACATTGGTAGCACTTCTTCCCATATCCAGTAAAGGATCAATACCTAATAATAAAGCGAGTCCGGCTTCAGGAATATTAAACGTGGAAAGTGTTCCGGCTATTACCACCAAAGATGCACGTGGAACACCGGCGATTCCTTTACTGGTAAGCATGAGTATCAGCAACATACTTATCTGGGTCGGCAGCGGCAAATGCATTCCGTAACTCTGAGCGATGAACAAAGAAGCAAATGTCATATACATCATACTTCCATCCAGGTTGAATGAATATCCTAATGGCAAAACGAAACTTACAATTTTGTCCTTACATCCAAACCGCTCCAGTTCCATCATGGTCTTTGGAAATGCTGCCTCACTGCTGGAAGTACTGAAAGCAAGCAGTATGGGTTCTTTGATCCTCTTCAGCAGATGCCAGATACGTTTACCTAAAAAAGCACTCCCGGCCAGCAACAACACGATCCATAGAATAGCCAGACCTGCGTAAAATTCTCCTATGAAAATGGAATAGGTTTTTAAAATCCCCAGTCCTTGTTTGGCAATAATGGCCGTCATGGCACCAAAAACCGCGAATGGTGCAAACTTCATTACATGTCCTGTTACTTTTAATATAATATGTGCAACAATATCGAGTGCATGTACAATACCATGTGCATTTTCTCCGATGGCAGCTGCAGCAATTCCGAAAAACAATGCGAACACCACGATCTGCAGAATTTCATTCTTCGCCATGGATTCAACAAAGCTAGAAGGAAATACATGGTAGAAAAAATCTCTTACCGAAAGTGCGGCTTTATCGATACCAGTTGATGCAGCTGCATCCGGCAGTGAAAGTTGCATGGCCTTACCGGGTTCAAAGAAATTTACAAGCACCATACCCAATAATAAACTCAGCAGGGATGCACATAAAAACCACAGCAGCGTCTTTCCCCCGATTCTCCCTACGGATTTAATATCGCCGAGTTTGGCAACACCAACAACCAGTGTGGTAAACACCAGCGGCGCTACGATCATTTTTATAAGCCGCAAAAATATATCTGCCAGCAAAGAGAACCATTCCAGCTTTTTATCGCGGGCTGATAAGACTTCATTGCGTTGAGCGCTGATCAGTTCTTTTTGTTTCACCAACTGTACAAAAGCAGGATTGGTTGTATCCACCAATGCGCTCATGTATGCGGAAACTTTTTTGATAGAATCTTTCAATAACAGAACCATTGCCGATGCATTGTTCTTTTTTTCTGTGTCCAACACTTTCTGCTGACCGGATTTCAACTTCAACTGAAGATCTTCCAGTTGTTTTTTCAAAAAATCATATTGAATTGTATCAGACGGGGTTTGAAAAGGTTTCATCTGCTGCAGCAATTCCTTCTGCTGTAATTCCGCATTGGAAATTCTGAGATTTTCCTTTCCCACATAAGATTTATTCAGAATGAATCCGAGCACAATGCCCAGAACCAGGGCAATACCTATATATAAAGTAAGTTTATTGCGTTTAGCGCTTTTTTCATGCATAGCAAGATCCGATTAGAAATCACAATATAGTATAATCTCCTGCACGCAAATTTTCAAAATTTTAAGAATGGTTCAGTATGTAATCATATAATGCGTATTTTTCCGAATAATCTAAAATTTACTTATGAGTTTATTTGTTCGTAAACCAATGGATGCGCTTTTGAAGGAAGCATCTGAAACAGGCTCTCATACACTGAAAAGAACATTAGGAGCCGGCGGTTTGATCGCTTTGGGTATTGGCGCAATCATAGGCGCAGGTTTATTTTCGATCACAGGTATGGCAGCGGCCAATCATGCTGGTCCAGCCATTACCATATCATTTGTAGTTGCAGCACTGGGTTGTTTATTCGCAGGTTTATGTTATGCAGAATTTGCATCGATGATTCCTGTGGCTGGCAGTGCATATACATATTCATATGCCACCATGGGAGAATTCATTGCATGGATCATTGGATGGGACCTTGTTCTGGAATATGCAGTAGGTGCCGCAACAGTAGGAATCAGCTGGAGCAGATACCTCGTAAAATTTTTAGAAGGTTTTGGCGTTGCTCTTCCGCATGACCTTACCGTTGGTCCGTGGGATGGTGGCATTATAAATTTACCAGCTGTTTCCATCATAGTTTTAATGAGTCTTCTGCTGATTAAAGGCACAAAAGAAAGTGCCTTCGTAAATGCGCTTATTGTTACTTTAAAAGTGGCAGTTGTTATTGTATTTATTGTATTAGGATGGCATTACATCAATAATGATAATTACAATCCATATATCCCTGATAATACAGGAGATTTCGGACATTTTGGTTTCAGCGGAATTATCAGGGCAGCGGCTATTGTATTCTTCGCTTATATAGGGTTTGATGCTGTAAGTACTGCCGCTCAGGAAGCTAAAAATCCGAAGCGGGATATGCCCATCGGTATTTTAGGATCACTTGCGATCTGTACTATTTTATATCTTTTATTTG
>JANNZE010000383.1:0-13482 GCA_031410455.1 Chitinophagaceae bacterium
CTACCGAAAAATTAAGGCCGGGAGCCTGGTTATCCATACCATCCACCAGCTGGTTGAAGCGAACGTTTCCGCTTCCACCAAAACCACGGGTGGTTGGCGTTTTAAAGGTTAAAGACGATGTAGTGAAATCCACACCTTTCAGTGTTGTTACTACATCATAAAAATTAGAACTTGGTGCATTACGGAGGGCAGCAGCACTCACACGTTCAATGGATACCGGAGATTCCAGGATCCTCTGGGGAACGCGGCTGGCAGATACTACCACTTCCTGTCCTAATGTATTGGAAGGCACGAAAGCTACCGCTACGGCTTCTGATGCATTACTTACAGTTATTTCCTGTGGTTCATAACCGATAGAGGTAAAAACAAGCGTGACAGGAAGACTTTTCGCCTGGATTTTAAAATTTCCTTTATCATCTGTAAAAGTTCCATCTGTTGTTCCTTTCACGGTTACCGAAACAGCCGAAGAATTTTCTTTTGTTACACTGTTTCTGACATTACCGCTAATGGTCAGGTTCTGTGCGTTAGCTGCAAAGGCCAACAAACAAACCACCAATAAGCTTGTAATTTTTCTCATAACTGGGTTATTTTGGTTTTTAATTAAGCAAAATACGCATACTTATATTGTATCAGAAAATTATTTATCACCCTATGTTGAAATCTTCTGCTGTTTTATCAAACACAGAAACCCGGTAGTGGGGTACTTTAGAGTATGCAATTTCATTTTCCGCACCAAACAGGTTTTTACAAAGGCAAAGTAAGAGATGTTTACTTCATAAAAGATCGTTGGATACTGATGGTGGCAAGTGACCGCATTTCTGCATTTGATGTGATTTTACCACAACTCATACCATATAAAGGACAGGTTTTAAACCAGATCGCTGCCTTTATGCTGGAAGCCTGCAAAGATATTTGCCCGAACTGGCTTCTTTCCACCCCGGCTCCTAATGCAAGCATAGGTTACCGGTGTGAACCATTTAAAATTGAAGTAGTAGTGAGGGGCAATCTTACCGGGCATGCCTGGAGAACATATGCTGCAGGTTCCAGGAGATTATGCGGGGCCACATTGCCCGACGGATTGCACAATTTTGATTTTCTGCCTGAAGCGATCATCACTCCTTCCACCAAAGCCGCCGCCGGGCATGATGAAGACATTTCTCCTGAAGAGATCATTAATCAACGGCTGTGCACTGCCGAAGAATGGAAAAAAATCAGCACCTTCGCCCTTCAGTTATTTGAAAGAGGAAAAGCGATCGCTGATAAGCAGGGACTGATACTGGCAGATACCAAATATGAATTTGGAAAACTGAAAGGAGAAATATGCCTGATGGATGAAATTCACACACCCGATTCATCCCGTTATTTTTATGCAGAAGGATTTACAGAAAAATTACATGCCGGGGAATCTCCTCAACAGCTCAGTAAAGAATTTGTACGCGAATGGCTGATCGGAAATAATTTTATGGGAAGAGAAGGTGATGTTATTCCTGAAATGAACCCTGCATGGATTGCCGAAATCAGCAGCCGGTATGTTTCCCTTTATGAAACACTCACCGGAAAAACATTTAGCAGGGAAAACTTTACTGATGTTGATCTCCGGCGGCAATTAAATGAGGCCGTATCTGTTTTGATCTGATGCATTCCTGATTTTTTTTTCTTCCATACAACATTTCCTATATACAAGAAAATGAATACGATAGATATTCGTAAGCCTGTTTCTGTGCGGTGATGAAAAATTACATTTTCCCGATTGGCACATGTTTTGAAACTTCACCATCAGTTCTTAATCATCAGAAATATTAAAAAACGAATTCAATTTATTCACTTTAAAATTTAATCATCATGGGAAATTTATTGTACACTATTGCTGTGATCCTTGTGATCGCATGGGCAATAGGATTCTTGGGCTTTCATGCCGGTGGAATCATTCATGCATTATTGGTTCTTGCTGTGATAGCATTCCTGGTACGTTTAGTATCCGGTCGTGGATCTTCTGTGTAAATATTTTTTAAACCTTATAAGCGTAGAATAATGAACAACAGAAGTGGAAATAATAACAGTAAATTACTGTTGGGTGTGCTCGCAGGTGCTGCAGCCGGTGCATTGGCCGGATTACTGTTAGCGCCGGATAAAGGATCGGTTACAAGAAATAATATTCTTACCCGTGGCCGTAATACGGTAGATAGTTTGAAAGGACAGGTTAACGACATCGTTGATAAAGTTTCTGAAAACTATTTATCAGGTAATGAAGAATCAGGTAGATATGAGAGAGGAAGCGACCATACTGGTTCTTCTCCCTCTAAACTGAATTCTCCCGGATCTCCCGGCAGCAGATCTTTCAGTTAATATTGTATATTTTGATCCGTAACCTCATTTTGCATCCCTGTAATCAGGGATGCATTTTTTTATGCAGAGCTTTTGTTTCTTCTATTCTTTGTTTGGATTTATTGAAGATCATTTGTCCTTTGGAAATTCCTTTTCGCAATTCCTTTTGTTCTTCTTCCGGCAACATCAGTACTGCAGAACATTCTTTACTGCAACAGCCATTGTATTTTTCACGACAAACATCACATTGAATGAATAGTAAATGGCAGCCTTCGTTCCTGCAGTTGATATGTGTATCGGCAGGCTGTCCGCACTGGTGGCAAGTTGCAATGATCTCATCCGTGATTCTCTCCCCCAGCCTTTCATCAAATACAAAATTCTTCCCTTTGAATTTATTGGGTAATTGTTGTTTTTTAACGGTATTGGAATAATGAATGATACCGCCTTCCAGATGAAATACATTTTTAAATCCTTTATGCAACATGTAAGCACTCGCCTTCTCACAGCGAATACCACCGGTACAATACATTATGATATTTTTTTCCTTATCCTCACTCAACATTTTCGCAGCCATGGGCAATTGCTCACGAAAGGTGTCACTGGGAATCTCTATTGCTTTATCAAAATGGCCAACCTCAAATTCATAATGATTGCGCATATCAATCACTACAGTATCCGGATCTTCCGTGAGCGCATTAAACTCCTTCGCATTTACGTACTTACCCAGGTTTCTCATGTCAAAATCAGGATCGTCAATACCGTCAGCAACTATTTTATGTCGCACTTTTATTTTTAAAACCCAGAAAGATTTCCCATCATTATCCACTGCTATATTCAAACGAAGATCTTTGAGACCCGGAATGCTTTCCAGGTAATCTTTAAATGCCTGAAAATCACTTTCCGGAATACTTGCCTGTGCATTGATGCCTTCAGAGGCTACGTAAATTCTGCCGAATACATTCATCACATTCAATCCTTTGTACAATTCATCTCTGAATGTGTTGGGATCTTCCATAAAAAAATAACGGTAAAATGAAACGGTGATGCGATGCTCCGTTTCTTCCAGTAATCGTTTCTTCAGTTCCTCCTGAGAAACGCGGTTGTGTAGTATGGCCATAAAATTAATTTGATCCTTTGATGGATTCCGCCTTTCACGGATGGATGCTTGCAGGGCAAACCAAATTATGACGCAAATATACTAAAATGATATTTCCATGGTATTTCCTCTTCTTTTTGCACTGGCAGAAGGCATTTTTGGCGAAAGTGAACCTCCCGAACCTATGATAATGGCTGTCCTGCCTTTCCTGCCATTTTCAAATCCGGCAACAAAATCCACACGTAAAACTTTGAAGATATTTTCAAGCCCAACAAACAATTCCGCATAATTGGATTTTGAATTGATGTAAAATGCATTTCCTCCTCCTAATAGATTCCAATTCAGTTTTCTGAATAAAGGAATTTTGTTGGTGAGCAGTCCATTGAAATGATGCTCCAGGTGCGCAACAGAATAAAATGAAGAAATGGTGCTGTTAGCATAATAACCAGCCAGTTGGAAACTATTTACATATTCTGCAGCACTCCTTGCAGGATTACCATTGAAATGCTGGTAATCCTGTATGAAAACGTTTTTTGCATTCAGAAATCCTCCGATACCGGCCCTGTATTTAAGGGTTCCCGCCAGTTTCAGATTCCTGGTATCAGATACGCCGAATTTCCATTTATCGTAATCCGCATCACTGCCGAAAACATCCTTTATCCCTTTGGTATAATTGAAAGTAAAGGTGGGATATTTTGAACCCAGTGGCATTTTAAATTTCGGAAACTGGATATACTTTTGCCCTGGCGTCCACGATATATCCAATGCAATACTGGCGGCCTGGTGTTTGATGAATTGTGTATTTATTTTTTCATAAGGATAATTCACTGTCAGATGAATGGAATCTTTTTTTCTGAAAGTATACGTTGTGGTGTTTTCCAGAGGCGTTCTGTTCTCAAATAAACCGGTAATAGAATACGTAATGCCACTTTCATATTTTCTTTTGAATGATATTTCCCCGAAATAGTTTTCATATATCTTCAGAAAATTATTTCCATTGAATAATGTGCTGGATGTATTTCTTAATCTTTCAAAATAACTGTCCAGGCCATTAAAAGAAGAAACTCTTTTCCCGCCCGAAAAAAACCAGGTATCGTAATGCGTATTCTTAGGATCAAAATGTTTTTTACTGATAATAACGTTTGTAAAAGAATTAAAATGTTCATTACTGAAGCCATAACGGAAGGAAGGTTCAATTTCCAGCCTTGTTTTTTCATTCAGGCTTCTGTCGTAATAACCTCTTAAGTTAAGCACTACTCCTTCCACCGTATTGTATTCCATGTTTTTGAAAAGACTTTCCACACCATATTTTGTAAAACGCCTTTTGCTGAAATGATATTTATGAATGCCTTTGAACAGGATATCCCACGGTTTTACTTTAGCCTGCATTCTACGCATAGAATCCATTGCAGTTTTCGTGAACATGGAATCTTTACGTGCAGTATATACACTGTCTTTGTATTTATAATCTTTCTGTTCTTCCAGTGCCAGTGGAACGGGGCGGATGGAGTCCCAGTAAGATTTCTGTCTCTTGCTCGCCGCCGTGTCATATTTGATGATCACCCTGTCGAAAGTATTTTTTGAAAATTTCGGATCTACATCGTAGTTATTATATACTGTTTGAAAATTTCCATTTGTACCTATGCCGAAGAAATTAAAATCAAAAAAGATCACCTGGCTGTTTACCTGCCATACGTCTTTATTAACAGGAAGATGCAATTGTTTTATGTTAAGTGTATCAAGTAATTCGAGTTGATTTCTTTTGGTAACCGTAAGATCCAGGCTTTGAATCCGCCAGTCTTCGTCTGATATATTGATGACACCATTGAACAGCGGTTCATAATCCCTTTTTGCAGTTACTCTTATAGAATGGATCATATGACCATCCTCCCAGAAATTACCCAGAAATTTATATTTATAAAAACGCAGGGCACCGTCAGCAATCGGGGAAACAAAACCTCTCGGATTTAATTTTTCAGAGAATACAATCACATTGTTGGTGTACATGGATATGAACGCAGGAAAAGTAAAACCGAAACTTTCACTTCCGCTTACACGGCTGCTGATCACTTCCATTTTAAATTTATCAGGACGTTGTTTATAAATTTTAGATACCGCTTCTGAAAGATACATCACACCTTTACCGGCGGAATCCAGCCCCATTTCTTTTTTATCTTCCTGTTTTACTTTTTTACCCAACACCCTGTCGGGCATACTTTTAAAACGAATGATATCTTTTGAATACAGATCACAGGAAAATGCCTTCACCTGTTCATTATAAAAATTCCGTTTTTTAATGGCCTGCCGGATAATCTCATACGCAGGATCTTCATCACGTGATTTAACTATTACTTCTTTTAGTGTGAGTTCCTGTTTTTTTAAAATGAATGTGATTTCTACATCAGTACCAGCCACTGTTACATCTTTTTCATCAGAAGTATAGCCAATGCTCTGGCAAACTATTCGGTAAGTACCATTTGGAATACTGAAGGAAAAATTTCCTTTCTGATTGGCACTGGCCCCTCTTGTACTTCCTTTAACGGTTACAGAAGCATAGGGCACCAGGTCACCTTTTTCACTGAAAACGGATCCTGTAATTCGCTGGGCAATCATGAGCTGGTTCATACACAGAAAAACCAGCAACAATTTTAATTTCATATGGAAGGATTATTCGGAAAAGAAGGTTTTCTCAATAAAGAACCTGCAAATGCGGGAAGGCCGGCAACCAGGCCTCCTATCAGTGCAGTGATTGCAATCAGTACGAATGGCTGATCATTTTTCAAAATAAGAACGGATATCTTATGCGCCAGGATATGGTCATTGATATTGCTGATGTAAAAAGCATAACCACCCCACAATATAAACAATGCCAGAAAGCCGCTTAGGAAGGCAACTGAAGCTTTTTGCGGAATCAGAACTGAAACCAGGAATGCTGCAGGTGCAATACTCCACCATGGAAAAACGGTGCACAATGCGAAGCTGATAAGCGCAATTAAAATAAGGCTGATGATAAATTTCATAATAAGATGATCAGGGGTGAAGTTGCATTTTAGCTATGATATGCTGGGAAGAAATTTCTGTAGTATTCATCATCCAGAGTTTATAATATTTCCCTGCCGCCCATTGATCAATAAATTGATCATAAAATCTACTGCCGGGGTTACCGCTCTGTCCTCCGGGATAAACACCATATGCTTCGGTTTCATTGTTAAGGTGAACAATCATTCTCCAGCTTGGCCCGTGTGTATCCCGGGTGGCATTGATGATATTGGAACCACCGCCTATCGGCAAATGCAATCTGCTGAAAGCATCAAGTTTGGTAAGATGGTTTACACGTGTGTCTTTATATTTCCCCCATTCCAGTTTTCCTGCCCTTGTGATAGAATCCAGAACAGGCAATGATTTTTTATAAGCAGCAACCATCATATCATTCCAGGTTTCAACGGCTGTTGTTGAAATATCATCTGTAAAAATATACGAGGAGTCACGAAGCATTGCTTCCAGCAAAGTAGTTTGCAGCGGATAAGCAACCGGCTTCGGGGCTTTAGCATATTCATCTTCATATACAGATTCAAATAAATTTTTCCAGATCACATCTATGATGGTCGCTCCCCTTGCATCAATATCATTAGATAAATTCCATTGCAGTAAAATATCCCAGTATTGAATCTCCTTGCTATTGAATTTTTGTCTCTCGAAATATTTCACAAAAGCAGGTTTTGCCAGTTCTGCAAATACATTATAATTACTGGTTTGCATCTGCATCATATTTTCCGGGCTGATATTATTCATGCCTGTAAGCATCCGGTTGATGATAAATCCACGCATCGTTGGATAATCTCTGCCCAGGTAGTATGGATAGGTGGAATCTGCAGGATGCTGATTGGCAGAACTGATAAATCCTCTTTCCGGGTTAAATTGCGTAGGTACTTCTGTTTGTGGAATAATCCCACGCCATAAAAAAGTACTGTCCGTACCATTCATTAAATAATCACCCTGTTCTTTCCATTTAGCCGGAAAAAATCCCTGCGTACGCATGGCGATATCACCACTCTTACTGGCAAATGCAAAATTCTGACCCGGTGTTTGCATATTCATCACTGCCGTTAAATAATCTTCATAATTCTTTGCCCTGTTCAGGAGGTTGAAAGTGAGCAATTCATTACTTGGATCATGTGCCTTCCATCTTACAGCAAAAGATTTGTTGGTGGTATTTCTTTTAACCCCAAAATTTCTGTCATACATCACCGGACCGAAAATGGTATAGGCAACTGTATCCATTACATCGGGTTTTCCCGCCACTTTTATTTTTTCGATCCTGAAATTTGTTTTTTCCCAGTTATTATTAAAAAAATATTCTTTATGAGAATCATCCCTGAACTGTATCTCATAATAATCACGAACATCCCGGCCTCCATTTGTTACACCCCACGCACAACTGTCGTTATATCCGATCACAATAGATGGTGCTCCGGGAAAAGTTACTCCGTATGCATTGAACTGTGGCGTGTGGATCTGCATCTCGTACCATAAGGAAGGAAGATTCAAACCGAGATGAGGATCATTGCATAAAATAGGTTTACCTGATTTTGTTTTACTTCCTGCAACCGCCCAGTTATTGCTTCCGTTTTCCCTGTCTGGTTTGCTGAGCTGATTCATGGCTACAGCTTCCCCTGAAAAATTGATGGAATCCATATTAACCGGTGCATGTACGTCAACAGATGGCGTTGCATAGTGTGTTCCTCTCGGAATAATGGGATCCAGCGAATCAGGTTGTGCAGGAAATAGTTTATGGAAAACATCCGGTTTGAAATAACTCCTGGCATTCGTCATTTCAAAATCATTTTCATGCGCTGCCAGGTCATAACTCATGTATTTTAAAAACAGGGCAGATTTTAAATTGCTCCATTTTTCAGGAAAATATCCGATGAGTTTATATTCAAGTGGTAAAGAACTTTGTGTAAGTGTTTCTATGTAGGCATTCACACCGGCAGTATAGGCATCGCATTCTGCTTTGATGGCAGGATTTTTTTCCATTTCAGCCAGTGTATTTTCTGCAGCGTATACCATTCCTAATCTCCGGAATTCCTTGTCATGGTCAATAGCTTTCTCACCAATGATCTCAGAAGCACGGCCTGCTGCAGCAAAACACTGCAACTCCATTTGCCACAAACGGAATTTTGCGTGCAGGTATCCCTGAACGAAATAGGCATCATTCTCTTCTTCGGCAAAAATGTGTGGTACCAGTCTCTCATCAAAATAAACATCCACTTTATTTTTCAGTTGCGGAAAGGAAATGTCGGCAGAAAAATCCTGGTGCACCGGTTCCGCATTTTGCCACACACCATGTTGCGGTGATAATAATTTTCCCAACGGTGCTGGCAACACCTGTTTAGTATCGAATATAAAACACAATGCAGCTGTAACCAGCATGGTGAGTAATGATAAGAATATTCTCATAGCAAAATAGTAGCTCGTAAATTACTATAAAAAGCTTAATACCTATAGTTGTTTAATACCGTTGCTGTAATTTTAGGCCATGGAATTGAGTGAACATACCAAAAACATTCTGGGACTGCAATTACCTTCCGATCCACGATGGGTAAATCTGGCTGAAATGGAACTGGAAGCCATACTTACAGACCATGCTTATTGTGAACAGAAGGCAGCCACTACCTGTATTTCCCTGATTCAGAAAAATCCGGAAAAACAGTTACTGGTAGAAGAACTGGCGCCTATCGTTACGGAGGAATGGGGGCATTTCCGGGCGGTACTGGCGGAATTAAAAAAACGAAACCTGCAACTGGGGCGGCAACGGAAAGATGTATATGTAAATAAACTGCTCGATTTTCAGAAGAAAGGCGGGTCTCCAACAGAACGTTTCCTGGACCAGATGCTGATCATGGCATTGATAGAAGCCCGCAGCTGCGAACGTTTTAAAAGACTCAGTGAAGGGTTGGATGATGCTTACATGCGTAATTTCTACAGGCGCTTTATGGAAAGTGAAGCCGGGCATTATACTTTATTCATTACGATGGCGGAACATTATATTGATAAAAACATTGTGCGGGCAAGATGGAAAGAATGGCTGGAGTACGAAAAGGAATTGATGAACAGTTCAGAGGTGAGAGGAGATAGAATACATTAATCAAAACTCCAAACAAATCTGACACCCACAGGGAAATAAGGGAGGGATAAACTTTGCGGATATTTAGGAGATAATCCAAACCGGGTTTCAGGAATTTCTACAAAATAATCTTTAGGTTCCTTATACATAACCTTGCGCTTTCTGATACCTATTCCCCCAGATAATTCCATCATAAAATGTTCATGAATTTGAAATTGTCTCCCCACTACTATTGCGCCACCAATAGTATGGTGACGAACGCGTGTAGGGAAATTATTCAAAGTATCAGGATTAGCGGTATTTATGAAGTTTGCTGTGGTATTGTAATTGAAATTTTTAACCCTCAATTCCGGTGCAATAAAAAACTGGCGGGACGGTGTACAAAAATAACGGGGTTGTATTATACATCTGAATCCCCGCAATGACGACCAATTGTTGCTGATGTAAGCATCATTAAAAATGTAAGATAATTCTGTCCATACAGAAATATTATTTCTAAACCGGTATTCTGCTGTTAAGGAAAAAGCTGTTTGAGGTTCACCTAAAGACAATAAATTAATGCCAGCCCTCCAGCCTTCGGGCGAATAGGCTGGTTCTTTAGCTGCTGCATGTTTATAAGATGTTGCAAAAGGGAAAGAAATTTGTGCATCAGTTTGTAAAAAGCACATTATAAAAAGGAATACTGAGATACATTTCATTCCGAAATTTTAAAATTAGATGGAATTATGAAGATGTATGCTGCTTACAACATAATTTCTATGTAAAAAATAATACTTATTGGGTATTAACGTTGATTAAAAAATCGTATCTCTTCATCTAAATCAAGAAACGGATATTGATGTTGCAATTGGGAGGTTTGCTCAAGATTTTTTTTCAAAAACTTTTTATGCGCTTCCGAATCTTTATTAAAAGGTTTGTGATTTCTTGCTGAATGAATGATGGCGAGTTCTTTCATCAATGCCTGTGATGCCGGATCAATACAGGTAAGTATGAATTTCTCCCACACATAATTGGTAGCGCTATAATTAGGATGAACCAGATCTTCCGCATAAAACCTGTAATCCCGCAGATCATCTATGATCAGTTCATAGGAAGGAAAATAAAAAACTTTCTGCTGATCGGTTAACGTATGTACCGCTTCCATCAATGCAGCTTTACTCCTGTTATTTTCTATAAAACCTTCCCGCAAATGTCTAACAGGGCTAATGGTAAATATAATGTTGAGATCAGGATTGAATTGCTGAAGTTGTGTGATCATTTTCTGCAATACAGTTGTAACTTCTGCAGAACGCATCAATCTTCTGTTGAACTGATCGTTCGGAATTTTATGGCAATTGGCAGCTACTGACAAAAACGGATCTTCCACTTCTTTTCTTTCATATACAAATGAAGAGCCCAGTGTTATGATGAGCCATTTGCTTTGCTGCAAAAATAAAAATGCCGCTCTTTGGGCGTTATTTATTTCGGCAATACATGACGTTTTATCCATAGCTGAAAAATGGCTGTGATGATCCCAGCTATGCCACAATTCATTAAAATAGAAAACATCGTCTTCTGTATATTCCTTTTGGCCGATGTAATTTTCAATGGCCCTGGCAATACTTACGGGATTAAAAAGTATTCCATTGGGATTTTGCAGAACCCTGAATTTATGATCTGCCAGTTTATTACCGATCTGTTCTGTAAAACAGGATCCCATCAGCATCAGTGGATGTTGTAAACGGATCTTATCTTGCAATTCATTTGGGAAAAATTCTGCGTGAAATTGCATATTTAAATGAATATTGAATTTGCCATAAAACTGCTTTCTTTCAGCGCCTCCATATCCAGGCCTGTATTGGCATTTTTCTCCCGGAAAAAATCAACCATGAATTCTGTATCCATATTCCCCACCAAAGCATCACCTGCCATTGGGCAACCGCCTATACCACGGATAGCACCATCAAATCTTTTGCATCCGGCATCATATGCAGCCGTCATTTTAGCTGCTCTGTTCTCCGGTGAAGAATGCAGGTGAACACCTATTTCTGTGTTGGGAAAAGCGGGGATCAACTTTGAAATCGTGGTATACACCTGGTCTGCTGTAGCCAGTCCCACCGTATCAGCAATGGAAATAATATCAATTCCATTGTTCACCATTTCCTGTACCCAATGTGAAACAATTTCAGGATCATATGGATCTCCATATGGATTTCCAAATCCCATAGAAATATATACGACCAGTTTTTTATGGTGCTGTACACACAATTCCTGTATGGCCAGCACACGTGAAAATGATTCTTTTATTGATGAATTTGTATTGCGTTGCTGAAAAGTTTCGGAGATGGAAAAAGGAAAACCCAGGTAATCTATTCGTGTATGAGAAACGGCATCCTGCGCTCCTCTTTCATTGGCGATGATTGCCAGCAATTTACTGTTACTGTCATTTAAACTTTGCAGCACTTCTGCCGTATCTGCCATTTGCGGAATGGCTTTTGGTGATACAAAACTCCCGAAATCAATGGTATCAAAACCAATCTTTAATAATGAATTGATATAAGCGACCTTTTGTTGCGTGGGTATGAAATGCGGCCAGCCTTGCATCGCATCTCTCGGGCATTCAATCAGTTTTAATTTACTTACACTCATCAGCACAAAGATAATCAGTTTGATGCCACTAAATAATGAGCCGTTTATGCTGATCGATCCTGTTGCGAAGCCCGTTAAAAAAACGTTGCCTTTCTTTTTCACCAACACCGCTTATCAGTGTGGACTTTCTTTTTAAATTTTCAATATTTGTAAACATTGAATCATTGAATCTTTTATCGGTTGTATGCGTAAAATATAAAACACTGTGATTGAGGAAAGTGATTCTTTTATCATCCAACTCCAGCAGATAAGAATTGTCACCGAGTATCAGTTCATTTACGTACATCATAAAAGAGGAAGACAGATCACTCCTTTCTCCGTTAATGAGAAATTTTTTTCCTGTTTCAGCCTGTAACTGAAAATGATCGATGAGTTTTTCTACTTTTTCAAAAAGGATAAAAGCCGTTTGCTTATCCCGGAAATTGCCGGATTCATAATGGAAATTTATCTGGCGCAAGGTTGAATTTATACTGTCAATATTCCATATTTCTGCATTGGGAATTTGTAAATACAATTCAACGATCTTTTTCCCCTGGTTAATATATTTATGATACCGTGTATCATCCGGATCAAATTTTACGGACTGGTATTCGGATTCATGCAAAATTGATTTACACCAAAGGAAACATTTGAATGCAGCGAGTTCCGGAATCTGAAAATGCACAAATGGCGGTATGTCTTTGATCAGCATCTGCATATTCCTGTGACTGAACTTGTTGAAGAAAAGGAAATTCTTTTCCAGTTCATTCATATAATTATCAAACGTTTCTGGAACATGATCATTGATCTTGCCTGAAAAAATATAATTGTCAGCATTCAAATGCAGAAACTGATCCACCGATATCTTATAATGTTCTGCAAGCAGACAAACTTCCTGGAACAACAAAGGTTTCTCTCCTCTGATCCTTCTGTATGCACTGTCAGCACTTATATGCAGAACCTCCGCGATATCATCTACAAAAGAAATATTTTCAGCTGCTTTGCTTTTTAATGCCTGAAAAAAGTCAATCTGGATATCTGAAACGGACATCAATATTATTTTATTAGTTGATAAAATGCGGGAACTGAAAGAGAATGAACATATGCATTTTAGCAAAATTTACTAATAAATCTGATGTAAGAGATCTAATTAGTGAAAAATGCGGAATTAAATTTCAGGATAAGGGAGAATCAATTTTTAACGCTATATAATTAGCCATAGGTTTGATGTAAACTTTATTATATGAAAAATTTTATTGCTTTTTCTATGTCGCTTATGTTGTTAATTTCTGCATTTAACAGCCAAAGCCAGGATACGGCTACACTC
>JANNZE010000384.1:0-3043 GCA_031410455.1 Chitinophagaceae bacterium
TTGGGGGCCGGCTTGATGTGCCTGTGATGGATTATGTGGCTTCGCTGTTAAGTATCGAACCAATTGAAGTGTATGAAGTAGCCAGTTTTTACAGCATGTATAATCTGAAACCTGTTGGTAAATATATTTTCGAAGTTTGCCAGACTGGCCCTTGTATGCTCAATGGCAGCGATAACATCATTGATTATATTAAACAAAAACTGAACATCCATGTAGGAGAAACTACGGCTGATGGAATGTTCACGCTAAAAACGGTGGAATGCCTCGGAGCCTGTGGTTATGCACCCATGATGCAGTTAGGTAAAATATACAGGGAACATCTTACCAAGGAAAAAGTGGATGCCATCGTTGAAGAATGCAGAAATATTCAGCTTCAAAAAAACTAATGGAAGCAATTGAACCATATTTAACTTTTTCAGGCAATGCGGCTGAAGCGATGTCTTTTTATGCATCCGCATTAAAAGGAGAGATCGTAATGTCACAGACATACGGTGAATCACCTATGGAATCTAAACCGGAGGATGCAGGAAAGATCATGCATGCGGTCTTAAAGGCAGGTCCTTTAATGATCATGGTATCTGATGCCAATGACCAGTTTCCGGTGCAGCATGGAAACAGTGTGAGCCTGAGCCTGAATTTTACTGATGAAAAAACTATTGAAGAAACTTTCCTGGCGCTGAGTGAAGGGGCGAACATAACCATGCCATTGCAAGATACTTTCTGGGGAGCAAAATTCGGAATGCTGACCGATAAATTCGGGATGGCGTGGATGTTTAATCATGATAAAGAACAACAGGAAAATTAATTTTCCTTCATTACTATGCGTAAAAAATTATTATTAGAAAAAGCAAATGTTCCGGGTATTCGCCAGTACGAAGTATACCGCCGTGAAGGTGGTTACAGAAGTGTGGAGAAAGCTTTGAAAATGCAGCCTGCCGATATTGTGGAAGAAGTAAAGAAAAGTGGTCTGCGCGGCAGAGGTGGTGCAGGATTTCCCACCGGAATGAAATGGAGTTTCCTGGCTAAGCCCGAGGGTATCCCACGTTACCTCGTTTGCAATGCAGATGAAAGTGAACCGGGAACTTTTAAGGATCGTTACCTGATGGAATTCATTCCGCATATTCTTATTGAAGGAATGATTGTAGCGGCATTTGCACTGGGTAGTAATACTTCTTATATCTATATCAGGGGTGAATATGACTGGATCACTGATATTTTAGAAACAGCAATTGATGAAGCCAAACAAAATGGCTGGCTCGGGAAAAATATTCTGAACACCGGGTTTGACTGTGAAATGTATGTTCAGCGTGGCGCCGGTGCCTATATATGTGGAGAAGAAACCGCTTTACTGGAAAGCCTGGAAGGCAAAAGAGGGAATCCCCGTATCAAACCTCCTTTCCCTGCAGTTAAAGGATTGTGGGATTGTCCTACAGTGGTAAATAATGTAGAAACACTGGCAGCGGTTGTTCCTATCATTAATGAAGGAGCCGAAGCTTATGCAGCCATTGGTGTTGGGAAATCCACAGGAACAAAACTGATCTCTGCCTGCGGTAATATCAACAAGCCGGGCATTTATGAAATAGACATGACGATCTCTGTAGAGGAATTTATTTACAGTGATGAATATTGTGGTGGCATTCCGAACGGGAAAAAACTGAAGGCCTGCATTCCGGGTGGTTCATCCGTTCCTATTCTGCCTGCTAATTTATTGCTGACCACCGCCAAAGGAGAAAAACGACTGATGAATTATGAAAGCTTGAGTGATGGCGGCTTTGCAACCGGTACCATGATGGGTTCAGGCGGATTTATTGTACTGGATGAAGAACAGTGCGTAGTGAAACATACCTATACATTAGCCCGTTTTTATCGTCATGAAAGTTGCGGACAGTGTTCACCATGCCGTGAAGGAACAGGATGGATGGAAAAAATATTAAAAAAGATCGAAGACGGAAAAGGAGAGATGAGTGACATTGACCTGTTGTGGGATATTCAGAGAAAGATCGAAGGAAATACGATCTGTCCGCTGGGTGACGCGGCTGCATGGCCGGTAGCTGCGGCAATACGCCACTTCAGGGAGGAATTTGAATGGCATGTGCTGAATCCGCAAAAATGCCTCACGGAAAATTTCGGCCTGAGGCATTATGCAGATCCGATACATGTTCCGGTGTAAGTTGCACGCAAAGGAGCTAAGAAAAGAAGGACGCAAATCGAAGATTGATTCAATTCTTTATGTAATACTCGATTTGTAGTGAATTAAAAGTGGCAAAGATGAGTGAGAATGAAATTTCAAAAGAGGTAGTAAACATTTGCTTTCATATTCATAAACAATATGGAGCAGGGCTTTTTGAAAGTGTTTATGAAAGGATCTTAATTTATGAATGTGAAAAAATACAATTACCAGTCATTAGTCAAACTGGTATAAAGGTATTTCATGATGGGATTGATATGGGGATAGGCTTTGTTCCTGATTTGATAATAAGTAACAAAGTGATTATTGAAATGAAATCTGTAGAAAAGTTGGCAGAAGTTCATTACAAACAATTATTAACTTATTTAAGAATCACTAATTTAAAATTAGGCTTATTGATAAATTTTAATGTTCCATTGATGAAAGATGGAATACACAGAATCGTAAATAATCTTTAAATAATTTCATTTCGGATTACCAAAATGAAAGTTGAAATCATAAAATAAATTCCGCCTTGGCGTTTCTTGCCGCCTTTGCGTGAAATAAAAATAACATGTCAGAAGAATTAAAAAAAGAGGCGTCACCAAACTTCAAGGTAACTATTGATAATATAACTATTGAAGTAAGCCCGGGAACAACAATATTAAACGCAGCCCGCCAGGTCGGAGGTGAGGTAGTTCCGCCTGCCATGTGCTATTACAGCAAACTCGAGGGAAGCGGCGGAAAATGCCGTACCTGCCTGGTGGAAGTAGCTGCAGGTTCAACTGCAGATCCACGTCCGATGCCGAAACTGGTTGCCAGTTGCCGCACAACAGTAATGGATGGCATGATCGTTAAAAACATGACCAGCGAAAA
>JANNZE010000385.1:0-3697 GCA_031410455.1 Chitinophagaceae bacterium
GCCTCTGTCATCTCTTCTTTCAAATCCGCCTGGTTTTGCATCACCTTCTTTGCTGCCGGCCATAACATTAGGATTCAAATCTCTTTTTCCTAATACTTCACCTTTACAGATCCAAACTTTGATGCCTATTTTACCATATACAGTTAAAGCGAATACGTTTGCATAATCAATATCCATTCTTAAAGTATGCAATGGCGTACGGCCTTGTTTGATCTCTTCGCTACGTGCGATCTCGGCACCACCTAAACGACCACCTACTTTTACTTTAATTCCTTCCGCGCCCATTCTCAATGCAGAAGCAATCGCCATTTTAATAGCACGCTTGTAGTTGATCCGATTTTCCAGCTGGCGAGCAATGGTATCTGCAACAATGTTTGCGTCTAATTCAGGACGACGGATCTCAAGAATGTTGATCTGCACATCATCTTTCTTACACAATTTTTTCAACTCTTCTTTAATTCTGTCAACTTCTCCGCCTCCTTTACCAATGATGATACCTGGCTTTGAAGTATGAATGGTAATGATCAGTTTGTTCAGCGTACGCTCAATAACGATCTTAGCAATACCACCCTTGTTGATACGTGCATTCAGGTAATTCCTGATTTTATCATCTTCGATCAGTTTTCCGGCGAAGTCTTTTTTACTTGCGTACCAGTTACTGTCCCAACCACGGATGATACCTAATCTTGCACCTATCGGATTCGTTTTTTGACCCATATTATTTGTTTGATCCTTTCACCTGAAGATGAAAGGGAATTAATTAGTTTGTTGACTTGGTTGTTTTAGCTGTAGTTGTTTTTGTTTTCGCTTTTACTTTGGTAAGATCTTTCGCATCAACAATAACTGTTACGTGATTGCTGCGTTTGCGAACTCTGTAACCACGACCCTGCGGAGCCGGACGCATACGCTTAATCACTCTTGCGCCATCAACCATGATCGTTTTAACTACCAGTGAATTTTCATCAGCACCTTCGTTCTTTGCTTTCCAGTTGCTGATAGCAGACAATACCAGCTTTCTTAAAGGAACGGCCGGATGTTTTGGATTGTGTTCAAGAACCGCCAGTGCTTTTTCAATCTCCATTCCGCGGATAAGGTCTACAAGCAAACGCATTTTGCGGGGTGAAGTTGGATAATTATTCAATTTTGCTACTGCTTCCATTTTGTTTTATTTTCTGGGATCAGAACGGATTCTGTATCCTGGTTTTTTTAATTTCTTTTATTTATCCTTTCTTGCTGGAGTGGCCACGGAAATTTCTCGTTGGAGCAAATTCACCTAATTTATGACCTACCATGAATTCCGTTACATAAACAGGGATAAACTTATTACCGTTATGCACCGCGAAAGTATGTCCTACGAAATCCGGAGAAATGGTACTTCTGCGACTCCATGTTTTGATTACACCTTTCTTACCTTTTCCTTCGTTGATGGCAAATACTTTATTCTCAAGATTTGCATCGATATAAGGACCTTTTTTTAACGAACGAGCCATTTTTTTAATTTTCTAATGTGAAGATGTGCAAATGTGCAAATACTTCCCACCTATTTAAAAATCTTGTTTATTTGTCTGGCAACGCCAAACCATTTTAACTTTCTCAATTTGTACCTCTGCACATTCGTACATCTGCACATTTAATCTTTATTTGTTAGGTAACTTCTTACCGTTTCTTCTGGTTATGATCATTTTATCTGATCCTTTACCTCTGGTACGTGTGATCTGACCTTTTGCATACTTACCTTTTCTGCTACGAGGGTGACCACCTGATGCCCTACCTTCACCACCACCCATTGGGTGATCTACAGGGTTCATCGCTACCGCACGTGTGCGTGGACGAATACCTTTCCAGCGGTTACGGCCTGCTTTACCCATACTTTCCAGGTTATGATCACTGTTGCTGGTTACACCAACAGTTGCATAACAGTTGATCAGTACTTTTCTTAATTCGCCGCTTGGCATTTTAAGAACTGCAAACTTTTCTTCCTTGTTGCTTAACTGAGCAGAAGTACCGGCACTTCTTACCAGGATACCACCCTGACCAGGCTGCATTTCGATGTTGTGTACGTTGGTACCCAAAGGCATGTTCTTCAGCATTAAGGCATTTCCCAATTCCGGAGCTACACTATCGCCACTCATTACTGACTGACCAACCTGTAGACCCTGTGGAGCAAGGATATAACGTTTTTCACCATCAGCATATGCCAGTAAGGCGATAAATGCTGTACGGTTCGGATCGTATTCAATTGTTTTAACTACAGCAGGAATATCCTTCTTGTTTCTTTTGAAATCGATGATACGGTACATGGTTTTATTACCACCACCCATATATCTCATACTTCTTCTACCCTGTGAGTTTCTGCCGGCAGTATTCTTTTGCTTTTCCAGCAAAGTTTTTTCAGGGATGTTGGTGGTGATCTCTGCATAAGCATTACCAATTCTCCAACGGGTTCCTGCGGTTACCGGTTTGTATTTTCTAAGTGCCATTTTTAAAAACTTTTATTTGTCAAAACTTTGCGGTGCTGACCACCATTCCTTAATTAATTGCGATTATACAGTTCCGTACAGATCGATCGTTTCGCCTTCTGCAACAGTTACCAATGCTTTCTTCTTAGCAGGTTTACGGCCTGTAATGAAACCAGCTTTGGTATATTTTGATTTCAATTTACTGGGTACAACAGAAGTATTTACATTCTCTACCTGTACACCATAAAATTGTTCAACCGCTTTTTTGATCTCCAGTTTATTAGCCTTTCTGTCAACTACGAAAGTATAACGGTTCATTTTTTCTGACTGCTTGTTGGCTTTCTCAGATAAAATCGGCTTTATTAATACATCAGACAGTTTCATGTCAGTTTATTTTATTTTGTTCTTATGCTTCTACAGCTTCCGAATCGTTAAACAATTTTGCTGCGCTTTCCGTCATTACCAGAACATTTGCATCCAGGATGTCGTAGGTGTTCATGTCACTTAATAATGTTCCGCTTACGCCGGTAACATTTCTCATGCTCAGGTAAAGATTATCGTTGTATTCAGGAAGTACGAATAATGTTTTCTTTCTGCCAAGACCCAGGCTGTTTAAAATACCTGTGAAAGTTTTGGTTTTAGGCATATCCATTTTCACATCTTCCAGTACCACGATCGCATTTTCTTTTGCTTTATAAGCCAATGCACTCATTTTAGCAAGATCTTTCACTTTACGATTCAATTTAATATCGTATTTGTGCGGTTTTGGTCCGAAGATGCTACCACCACCTTTATACAATGGGTTCCTTAAGTTACCCTTACGAGCACCACCGGTTCCTTTTTGCTTGTGCAGTTTTTTGGAAGAACCTTTCACTTCCATACGGGTTTTCACTTTGTGCGTTCCCTGACGCTGAGCGCCCTGGAATTGCTTTACAGCGAGGTAGATCACGTGATCATTTGGTTCGATACCAAAGATCTCTTCCGGAAGTTCAACTGTTCTGCCGGTCTTTTCGCCTTTTATAGTTAAGATATCTACTTGCATAATTATTTCTGTATTAAAACGATGGAACCATTGTGGCCCGGAACAGAACCACTTACCAAAATGTAATTTTTGTCTGCGAAAACTTTAACCACTTTAAGGCCTTTCATTTTCACTCTATCGCCACCCATTCTTCCTGCCATGCGCATTCCTTTGAATACACGGCTGGCATCAGATGAGTTACCGATAGAACCGGGTG
>JANNZE010000386.1:0-2068 GCA_031410455.1 Chitinophagaceae bacterium
AGTACCAACAGGTTGAATGTTGGTGTACACCTTGTTTTTAAAAATACACTGGATCCGAAAGGTAATTTTGAAGCGGATGTGGTAAAGACATTTGACTTTGCCTCCTCTTTGTCACTAACACAAGCGGAAGTACAGCTGAATGAAGAGATCATAAGAAATATTGTAGACGAGATCTTCAATAAGATTTTTTCTAATTGGTAAACAAAATCTTAGATTTAAAAGATGCAGGCATTATTACAACAGGTATTTTCAAACAGGCATACAGATATCAGTTACCTGGAAGAGATCATTGAGGAATATCCCTACTTCACGCTGGCGCATACTGCACTGCTCACGCAGATCAATAAGAATGAAAGAAGTTATGATAACCAGCTGGCAAAAACAGCCTTGCATTTCAACAATGCACCTTTACTCCAATTGCTGCTGAACCCATCAGAAAAAAGTGTGCTTACAGAGATATCTCCAAAAGTGGAATTCAATTCCCCGGCAGAAACTACCATTAACGAAACTGTTCCTCCTCCAGCTGCAGAAAAACCAGCGGAAACTGTACCGGCTGAAGTGGCAGGTAAGGAGGCACCGCTTTTTGAACCCTTGTATACCACCGATTATTTTGCTTCGCAGGGAATAAAGCTTTCAGAAGAAATGAAGGCCAACGATAAACTTGGCCGGCAACTGAAAAGCTTTACAGAATGGCTGAAAACCATGAAAAAAGTTCATCCTTCACAAAAAAATGACAGCATCGTTTTGGATACAACTGTTGAAAAACTGGCTGAAAAAAGCAATGAAGATGCGGAAATAGTGACCGAAGCCATGGCAGAAGTATATGAATCTCAGGGCAAATACAACAAAGCCAAAGAAATATATCAGAAATTAAGTTTGCAGAATCCTGCTAAAAGCACTTTCTTTGCAGCCAAATTAGAACAAATAAAAGATCATTAATATGTTAGTTTTATTCGGTATACTGATTATTATCGCCTCTATCATTCTTGGACTGATCGTTTTGGTGCAAAATCCAAAAGGTGGTGGATTAACGGGTTCATTGGGTGGATTCAGTAATCAACTGATCGGAGTGAAGCAATCCACAGATGTTATGGAAAAAGGTACATGGATCTTTGCTGCCATTGTTGGTATCTTATGCCTCATCTCTCCTGCTTTCATCTCTAAGGATGGTAAGAAATCCGGAACGGATGCAATTGATGAGATCAGTACAAAACCACAAACACAACAGCAGGCTCCTGCACCGGCTCCTGTTACGCCTGCAAATACTGTTACGGTTCCTGCAGCAGCTGATACGCAACCAAAATAAAATAGTTTTTACATTATTTATAACACCCCGTTCTTTCAGGCGGGGTTTTTTCTTTTACTTTTGATCATTGTGATCGTATGAAAAGAATTTTTCGTTTTTTATTTATTGTAATGCTGGTTCTGGGTGGATTGGCTGCATGGAATATTTTCGGTACGGTTGTACATTCCCCTTCATCAAAATATTTCTACATCAGATCAGGTTCAGATTATAACCAGGTTTTAAATGATCTGAAAGAACAGCATATCCTTGGAAATACTTTTTTCTTCGATATCATCGCCGGGCAATTACAATATCCGAAAAATATTAAGCCTGGCCGCTATGAGATTAAGAAAAGCAGTAACGTTCTTTCACTGGTAAGAATGTTGAAATCCGGGCATCAGTCGCCTGTAAAACTGGTGATCAATAAACTACGGATCAAAGAAGATCTCGCCGCAAAACTGGGCAATAATTTCGAATTTGATTCTGCAGAAGTGATGAAATTCATCATGTCAAATGATTCATTGAAAAATTATGGCTGCGACACCAATACGGTGATGACGAACATCATTCCCAACACCTACGAATTAAAATGGAACGGAAATTTTAAAAGAATTTTTGTACGACTGGCTGATGAACGAAAAAAATTCTGGAACAAAGAGCGTTTACAGAAAGCTGCAGCAAAGAATCTCAGCCCATCACAGGTTTATACCCTTGCCAGTATTGTGGAAGAAGAAAGCAACAGTAACGAAGACCGGAAATTGATTGCCAGTGTATACATCAACA
>JANNZE010000387.1:0-5794 GCA_031410455.1 Chitinophagaceae bacterium
CACACATAAAGCGTGGTGATAAAAGTATGATCTTCACTGTTACATTCTAACCAATATGAAACTCAAAATAGATAATGAAACGCTTGCAGAAGAATTTTTCGATTCCACCAGGTTACTGGGGATTGTTGCACCGTTAAAAGACTATGTATTTACATGGCATATCAATCAGAATTTAGGTTATCATTTCCGCATCAATAATTCGCTGGAAATACAATTAAGAAAAAAAGAAAGGAATTATTTTTTCTCAATTTATGAATATCCTGTTCCTTCTTCATGCATGGTTCATTATTTGTATAACAACGAATGTGACGGAGAATACCTGTTACCGGAATTCAAACATCTCGATTTTTTATGGTTGATAAAATACGATGAGATCTCTGATGAAGAATTGCAAACACTGGTACAGGTATTGAAAAATATTCCTGCAGTACAACTGGTAACGGAAATGACGAATGAAAAAATTAAAAACAAGCAACACCTTATATTTTAAAAGATAATTATGTGGCAGGAGTTAAATAATGCGTTGTACAAGAAGTTTAAATTTGCGGATTTCAGAACAGCTTTCAATTTCATGGAAGAAGTTGCTGAATTAGCCGAATCAATGGACCATCATCCTACGTGGACAAATACTTATAATGTAGTGGAGATCTGGCTGAATACCCATGATGCCGGCAATACCGTTACAGAAAAAGATCACCAGCTTGCATCAAAGATCGACATGATCATCCCTGCATAACGTTAATTATTTTTTCTTCCCTGGAAATTATTTTTCCAATGGGTTCTGTAAAATCGCCAAGGTTATTTTCTCTGAAAATTTCCTGAATTTCTTCCAGGGCGGATGGATGTACGCTGCATAATATTCCGCCATTTGTCTGCGGGTCGGGCAATAAATTAAAAGCCTCCATTACATTCACGCCTTTACCGAAGGCGACCCGCTGGCTATAGCTGTTCCAGTTCCTGTAGGTGGCATCGGGAACAATGCGTTGCTGCAGATATTCCTTTGCACCTTCAATAGCCGGAATTTTATCGTAATATAATTGTGCAGATAACTTACTGCCTTCTGCCATTTCCATAACATGGCCCAGCAAACCGAAACCTGTAACATCCGTCATGGCAGATACGCCCTGTATTTTTCCGAGTTTTTCTCCTATGGTATTTAAAATACACATTTGCTGTATCATCAATGCTGCATGTTCAGGAGAAATCAAACCTCGCTTTTGTGCCGTGGATAATATACCGGTGCCGATTGGCTTGGTGAGTAATAAAAGATCACCTTCCTGCGCTGTGTTATTTTTTTTGAGATGTATGGTGTCAACAGTGCCGGTAACGGCCAGCCCGAAAATAGGTTCTGTTGAATCAATACTGTGTCCGCCGGCCAATGGAATGCCAGCTTCGGCGCAGATGATTCTTGCTCCTTCCAAAACCTGCTGAGCCAGCATTGCGGGCAAAGTTTCTACCGGCCATCCGAGGATCGCAACGGCCATTAACGGTTTGCCGCCCATTGCATAAATATCACTGATGGAATTGGCAGAAGCAATTTTTCCGAATGCAAAAGCATCGTCCACTATCGGCATAAAAAAATCTGTGGATGATATTACCGCTTTGCCATTTCCCAGATCATAAACGGCCGCATCGTCATTGGAACCATTTCCTACCAATAAATTTTTATCCGCTGGATACGTATTACCGGTTTGCAAAATTTCTTCCAGAACTTTCGGTGCGATCTTACAACCACAACCTGCTCCACGTGAATATTGCGTTAACCTGATCTCTGTCATAATTTTTTTCTTTTCAGAATAATAGCAGCATTTTTCTGTAGATCACCGCTGAACCTGATCTCATACATATCCTTACCATCTTTAACCACCATCAATCCCGTATTGGGAGCAATGGTTCCTAAATTTTCTGCATACATCACCAGTTGTATTTCCTGAACAGTCCTGTCGATCTGAATGGTTTTGGTAATTGCGGCAACTCCGAGGCGTTGTCTGGGAAGAAATAATTCTCCGTTCATCAGAACCGTAACAGTGTCACCATCTACTTCACCATTATCATATAATGAGATCTGAAGACTGTCGGAACTGAAATACACTGTTTCCTGTATCACCGTTTTTCTTTCTGCAACAAATGCAGCGGGTTGCAGTTCTATTTTTTGTATAGGATCTGATCCTGTTTTATTTCTATTTTCCGTAATACCGGTTTGCTTTTTTGAATTGTTGGTTTTAATAGCAATATCCTGTGCTCTTTTCACCAACGTGATCGTGGTCTCTGTTTCAGGATTATTTTTTACAAATGAAAGAGACTGTTCTTTTTTTAATTCTTTCAGATGAGGGATCAATGCACTTTGCCAGAAATCATATTTTCTTTTCAGAACGATCCTTCCTGTAAGTGGGGCATAGCGTGGTGTGCGGTTTGTAGCAAACGGTCCTTTCAGGATCATCATACTTTCTTTGATCTCAAGTGTAAGCACATTCAGCTGGCGAATATTTTTTGCCGGTGGTACCGGATAATTATGGGCGATCAGTCCATTGTCTTCTACAAGGATTTTTCCATCTTTTTTTCTGACCGTCACTTTCTTTACACCATAATATTGTTTATCACCAATAATAAACCAGGTGTGTGAATAGCCGGAGAACTTTCCTTTTTCTTCACTGATGGCCACCTCGTACTGGTAATACAATTGCGTACTGTCGCTGTACATAGTACCTTTCCATAAACCGGTTATGTCAGTTTCCTGCGCATGCATTACAGTGCCGCCGAAACAGCCTATTATGAAAATGATCAGATGGCGCATAAAGTTTCTGTACAGGTTTTTTGATCTGTTACAAATGGAATACGGTTTAATAACGTATCCAGGGATTCTCTGTTGTGTAATCCTTTTTCATAGGTTTTATCGTAATACTGTAAAAGTATCCTGAAACATTCTTTCAGATCATTTTCCAGAATATGACCGATGGCAGTTTTAGTTTCCAGGGGTCCCAGGCGCTTCTGAATCCGCACAATGGAAGTGATCAGTTTATCTTTTTCCAGCGGTCCGTATTCAAGTACTATATTTTCCAGTCTCTGTTCAAAAGGAACTTCTATAAAATAAACCGGCATTTTACGGATGGTATTCCATAAAGGATGCGGAATGTTCACAATACCGATACGCTGGCTTTCATCTTCGAGCCAGATGGTGTTGTGTTGTTTCAGATGTAATTGCATCGCCAGTAAATTTTCAAACATTTCCTGTGAAGGCTGATCCGGCATTCCGATTCCACCAAATGCTGAACCTTTATGATTGGCGATCGCTTCCAGGTCAATAATTCCTTTTCCTTTTTTTTCAATCTCCCGCAACATGATACTTTTACCGGAACCAGTATATCCTCCTATGATTTTAAAATCATATTCTTTTTCAAATTGTTGTAACACCCAGTTCCTGTATGCTTTGTATCCGCCATCGATTATGCTAACATTAAAACCATACAGATCCAACAGCCATGCAACAGCAGCGCTCCGCATTCCGCCCCGCCAGCAATGCACAAAAATATTTTTAGGATCGCCGGAATGATGACCGGTTTCTTTCTCCGCCTGTTCTACCATTGCTCTCATTTTAGGGCCGAAAAAATCAAGTCCGTATTTGATAGCGTGTTCCCTGCTTTTCTGTTTATAGGTAGTTCCTACCTGTTTACGTTCTTCGTCATCAAATAACGGCAACGTATTGGCGAAAGGGATGTGTGCATGGTTATATTCACCCGGGCTCCGCACATCAAATATTTTTTCTGTGGTTCTTTGCGCAATAAAATCTGATATGGATATTTTCTGTACCGCCATTGTATAAAGTTAAAAGCCTCAGGGCAGGATCTTACAAACAAAAAAACCGCCTTTCAGCGGTTTAACTTTTTTATCCGTTCATACTGGTGAGGAATTCGGCATTGTTTTTTGTGCCTTTCATATTCTTCAGCAATGTATTGAGTGCTTCCTCCGGATTCATATCAGCCATATGTTTACGTAATACCCACATACGCTGGAAACTGTCTTTGTCGAGCAACAGATCATCACGGCGTGTAGAGGATGAAACGATATCAATAGCAGGATAAATTCTTCTGTTGGATAATTTACGTTCCAGTTGTAATTCCATGTTACCGGTTCCTTTGAATTCCTCAAAGATCACCTCGTCCATTTTACTTCCGGTATCTACCAGTGCAGTTGCAATGATGGTAAGAGATCCGCCATTCTCGATCTTACGAGCCGCACCAAAAAATTGTTTTGGTTTCTGCATGGCATTTGCTTCCACACCACCTGATAACACTTTACCTGAAGATGGTGCTACGGTATTGTGTGCTCTTGCCAAACGTGTGATAGAATCCAGTAAGATTACCACATCATGTCCGCATTCTACCAGGCGTTTAGCTTTTTGCAAAGCGATGGTACTTACTTTAACGTGTTTCTCTGCCGGTTCATCAAAAGTAGAGGCGATAACTTCTGCTCTTACACTTCTTTCCATATCGGTAACCTCTTCCGGTCTTTCATCTACGAGAACGATCATCAGGTAACATTCCGGATGATTTTCTGCAATAGCATTTGCCAGTTCTTTCAGCAACATGGTCTTACCGGTTTTCGGCTGTGCCACTATCAGTCCACGCTGACCTTTACCGATCGGTGTAAACAGATCCATGATACGGGTGCTGTAATTATCCGGAGTTGTCTGAAGATTCAATTTCTCGTATGGAAATAACGGTGTGAGGTAATCGAAAGGAACACGGTCCCGAACTTCTTCAGGTCCTTTTCCATTGATGGTTTCCACTTTTAGTAAAGCGAAATATTTTTCCCCTTCTTTCGGAGGACGCACAGAACCGTAAACCGTATCACCTGTTTTTAATCCGAATAATTTTATTTGTGACGGAGAAACATATACATCATCCGGAGATGATAAATAATTATAATCACTGCTTCTTAAAAAACCATATCCATCCGGCATCATTTCCAGCACACCTTCTCCTAATACCACACCATCAAATTCTATATTAAATACAGGAGGTTCTCTCCTGGGTTGCGGAGGTCTGTTCTGTGATTGCTGATTAGCTGTCTGAGGTTGGTCTGAAGGAATTTCCGGCTGCTGCTGTTGTTGCTGATTGATATCTTCTGCCTGCAACATCTGTGCGATAGCAGCAGGAACCGTTGAATCCTGTTCTGTAATCGGTTGCAAATCTTCTTCCGGCTGAGCTTCCGGTTCAGGCCTGCTGTGTTTTTTCAATGGTTTCTTATCCAGTTCTATCCGTTTTGTTTTAGGACGAGCCGTTTCTTCTCTAACCTCTGCCACTTCTTCTTTCACTTCCTCTTTCACAACAGGAGCAGATTTGAATAATTCTGCAGGTTTAGCGGGTGTCTCTGATTTTGGAATCCGTTTCCTTTTCGGCTTTTCAGATTCTGAATTTTTTTCGGTAGCCATATCGGTTTGTTTATCCAGGATTTTAGAAATAAGATCCTGTTTATTGAATTTTTTAGCGTTATTGATCAAAAGTTCATCTGCAATATCAAGCAATTCTGGAACGAGCAAATCGTTCAGTTGGGCAATATCATACATGTTTATGGAATGCTTTATTCAAAAAATCCGCTCTGTTCGGTGATATAAAAATCTGTTGAAAATTATGCTGATGGAAGCTGCTATAAAACTGAGGTAAAGAATTTGGATATCTTCTTAGCTGTTTCCAGTGCAATAATACATACAAAATCATAATTAGCGCAATTTTTTAGCCATTTTCCTTCTCCTGCCATTTATTTAACGGATCCTGCTTTTTTTTTTAGAATATTT
>JANNZE010000388.1:0-5587 GCA_031410455.1 Chitinophagaceae bacterium
ATAAACGATTACTCCGTTTACTACGGTTGTATGAATATTGCCATACATTTTTTTACCTGTGTAAGGGCTTAGTGTGTGCCTGTGTAAAATATCTTTTTCTTCCACGATAAAATTTTCTTCCGGCGACCATATCACCAGATCAGCATCCATGCCTTTTTCAATTTTACCTTTCCGGTGATGTACATTTAAAAATGTGGCAGGATGTTCCGTCAGCAACGGAATGAATTCTTCCACACTTACAGTTTCTTTCATCGCCGTCCAGGATGCAGGTAATAAAAATTGTAAGCCCGCAATTCCGCCCCATGCATTTTTGAGATCACCTTCATCCACCAATTTGATCTCTGGCGGCGCAGGAGAATGATCACTTGCTATGAAATCAAGTGTGCCTCCTTTCAAAGCATTCTTCAATTGCTCATTATTTTCTTTTTCCCTGATCGGCGGAGCGCATTTGTACAATGTATTATTATCGGGAATTTCTTCAGCGGAAAAATAAATGTATTGAGGACAGGTTTCAGCGGTAATTTTTAATCCTTTATTTTTTGCTGATTGTATGTGTGGTAATGTTTCAGCAGAAGAAACATGAACAATATGTATGGCAGCTTTGAATTTTTCTGCAATTCCAATCATCATATCCACCGCCTCATTTTCCCATTGCTTTGGCCTGCTGGCCAGGTATTGCTGATAAGCATGGCAATCATCAAATGCATTTTTGGGTTTTACTTCATCCACTTCACAATGTGCCAGCAAAGGAATACCGGCTTCTGCAATCGAAGGCATGGCTTCTATAATATCATTGTAATGCACATTCGGAAACTCCTCAATTCCTGAATGTACCAAAAAACATTTCACACCCAGGATTCCTTCTTTCAATAACTGTTGTAACTCTTTTATATGTCCGGGAATCAACCCTCCATAAAAACCACAGTTCACATGTAACTGTCCTTCAGAACTTTTTAATTTTTTCTGAAATGCATCCACTGTTGTTGTTACAGGTGAAGCATTCAATGGCATATCTACGATAGTAGTGATTCCTCCTGCAGCTGCAGCCATGGTGGCGGTGTTAAAACCTTCCCATTCTGTTCTGCCGGGTTCATTCACATGCACGTGCGCATCAATAACACCTGGCATTATAATGTCATTACCGAAATCTATGGCGGAAGGTATTCTGATCTTATCCACAGCAATGATCTTTCCCTGAATGAAAGTAATGGTTGCCGGTGTTAGCGAATTATCTACCCAGCATCTGCTGCTGTATATACTTATTTCATCTGCCATTAAACGATCGCTTTTTCTAAGGTGACATCTTTCGTAAGCGTAAGCTTTTGATTATGGTATAAACCCATTAAAACTTTTTCGGGGGTCATGGGTGCATAAAATCCGATATCACTTTCAGGGTTGAATGCTTTTATGGCATTACGCAATGCGAAATAAGTTCCGATACCATACATCAGCGGAGGTTCTCCCACGGCTTTGGATTTGAAGATGGCGAGATTATCATTTAGGGTTTCCAGAAAATGTACTTGGAGGTCTTTAGGAACAGAATAAATGTCCGGCACTTTATAAGTTGACAATGCATTGCTCCTCAGTTTTCCGTCATGATCGTATACAATTTCCTCCATGGTCATCCAGCCAATTCCCTGTACCAGCCCACCTTCTATCTGACCTCTGTCTACCAATGGATTCATGGTTGTTCCGAAATCATGCACCAGCTTAACAGCATCGATCTCATAAGTTCCGCGTATGCAATCTACGGTAACTTCAGTAACGGCTGTGCCAAAAACATGGTAAGCGAAAGGATGGCCTTTTTCTATGGTGTTATCGAAATGAATATCCGGTGTTGCATAATGTGCATGTTCACTTAGGTTAACCCGGTTAAGATAAGCAGCCAGTGCCAGTTTATCCCAGTTTAAATCTGAAGGAGTACCATTCACACATATACTTTCATTTTTGAAACTTACCGCTGAAGTTTCGCAGGATAATAATTTTGCAACCAGTTCAACCAGTCTTTCTTTGATAGCATCGCATGCCATCTGTACGGCTTTACCATTCAGATCGGCGGTGGCACTTGCAGCCGAAGGTGAGGTATTGGCGATCCTGTATGTATTGGTGGTATTTATTTTTATTTTATGAGCAGGTACAGAAAAAATATGTGCAGCCACCTGCAACATCTTGGTGTTAACACCCTGACCCATCTCTACAGCGCCAGTACTGATATTGATACTTCCATCCTGGTACACGTGCACCAGAGCCCTTGCCTGGTTCATCAGGATCTTGGTAAAAGAAATTCCGAAACAGATCGGCATGAAGGAAAGACCTTTCTTTTTGAACTTATGCTGTTTATTAAAATGCTTGATCTGCTGTTGCACCGCATCCACCTCAAACTGTTCAACTGCTTTATTCCAGCAAGCCTGCGCTTCACTCACTACTTTCTGACCAAATGGCAATTCATCTCCTGTTTGCAATAAATTTTTCTGCTGGATAATACTTGCAGGAATATTCAGTTCGTCTGCTGCTTTAGCAATGGCAGATTCTATTACAAACATTCCCTGCGGACCGCCAAAACCCCTGAAAGCCGTATTGGGTGGCAAATTGGTTCTACAGCTATAAGCCGTAGCCGTTACATTCGGAATGAAATAACTATTGGTGGAATGAAATAATGTTCTTTCCAGTACTGCAGGAGAAAGATCTGCTGCAGCACCTGCATTCTGGTAGAAAGAAACTTCATATGCTATTATCTTCAGATCTTCATTCAGCCCGATTTTATAATCGGATGTATAAGGATTTCTTTTACCGGTCATGCGCATATCATCCATCCTGTTTAAACAGAATTTTACAGGCTTTTTCAGATGATAGGCAGCCAGCGCACAAAAGATGGCCCATGGTGTGGCCTGGTCTTCTTTTCCACCGAAACCACCGCCTAATCTGGTAACATCAATTTCCAGCCGGTGCATCGGTATGCCTAATACAGCCGCCATATGACGTTGCACGGCTGTTGGGCCCTGGGTGGAAGAATACACCCGGATATTATTATTTTCAACAGGCAATGCATAGGCACCCTGCGTTTCAATATACAAATGTTCCTGGCCATTGGTTTCGGCAATGCCTTCAAAAATATATTTGCAGCCTGCAAATGCTGCAGCACTGTTTCCTAATGTAAAAGTTCTTGGAGGAACGATCAGTGAACCGTTTTCTTTTGCGATGCGTGGTTGTGTGATCACCGGAAGGGGATCTACTTCCATTTTTATTTTTTTTACAGCAGCATCTGCAATTTCTCTTGATTCAGCCACTACCATGGCAACGGGCATGCCGTTAAAATGCAACTCGTGTTCTGCGAACAATGGTTCATCAGGAACAATTCCCCCGATCTGATTTTCGCCGGGAATATCTTTATAAGTAAATATCCTTACCACACCTTCCATGGCTGCTGCTGCTGAAAGATCCAGCGATCTTATTTTTCCGTGTGCTACAGGAGAGGCGTATATGGCAACGAATAATGTTCCTGCTACGAGCGGAATATCATCAAGATAAATTGATTCTCCCCTGGTATGTGTATAGCTGTCTATGTTCTGCATCAGGCTTCTGTTAATTCATTTTCCATTTCCGGAACGAGTGTAATAAAATGCGCTTTCATTAACTGGTTCAATAAAAGTCTTTTATAATCTGCTGTGCCTCTTACATCACTGATAGGAGCAATTTCACGCTGCACGATGAGCAACAGTTCCTGTAAAGTTTGAATGGATAATTTTTTTCCGGTAAGGAATTCACTGCTTTTTACCAGAAATGCAGGTACCGCTGCAACACCACCTGCGGCAATGCCTGCACGTGAAATAAGGTCTCCATTTTTTTCTATATAGAAAGCGCTGTTTACGCTGGCAATATCAAGATGCGTTCTCTTGCATACCTTTTCAAAATTAAATTGAAATGACTCATCAGGAAGTTTAAACGAGATCTTCTCAATATACTCTTCCGGTTGTTTATCCAAAACCTTGTATCCTTTATATAATTTTCTTAATGGAGTTGTTCTTCCGTTATTAAAGGTGATCTGTGCATCGAGTGCCAGGAAGAAAATGGAAAAATCACCAATTGGTGAGGCATTTATGAAATTACCTGCAATAGTGGCCATGTTCCGAATCTGTGTAGAGGAAACAAGTTTCATGTATTTAGGCAATTCCGGAAAGTGCTTCTGAAATACCGGTGAATCAGCAATATCGGTTACAGTTGTACCGGCTCCCATTTCACAGATACCGTTTTTCACGGTTATCCCTTTCAATTCATTTTTATGAGATATGAGAGAGATATTTTCTTCTGTGATTGTATCATGTTGCTGTACGTACAGGTCAGTACCACCGGCTACGATTTTTGCATCAACAGATGGCATCACACCATTTGTTTCAAGATGTTGCAAACGGTGTTTTATATTTAAAAAATAAGGTGGAATAATTTCATGCTGTACCGCAAATTCCACCGGGTCACGCATAGCCCTTCTTTCCATAACGCCATTTACAGTTGCGATGGCTCTTTCAATGGATTTATAACCGGTACACCTGCAGATGTTTCCATTCACGGAATCGATCGCTTTTTGTAGACTGATCTCACCGTCTGTGATACAATATCCGCAAAGTGATACAATGAAACCAGGTGTACAGAAACCGCATTGTGTAGCTCCTTCCTCTGCGAATGCTTTCTGAACGCCGTTCAGTTCTTTATCCAGGTTCAACCCTTCAATGGTAACAATGTGTTTTTTGTGTGCATTTCCCAAAGGCATGAGGCAACTGGTTGCACTGGCATATACAACTTGGTCATTCTTTATATCTCCAACTAAAATGCTGCAGGCGCCGCAATCACCTTCGCGGCATCCTATCTTTGTACCAGTTAACTGCTTATGGTATCTTATAAAATCCAAAAGCGTTGTTGACGGCATCATGGCCGTTTTTATATGGGTGTTATTTAGTATAAATTCCAGCAAAGCAGTTTTTTAGTTAAGCGTTAAAGATAAGATAATTGGCCTAATGATAAAAGCACCGGTACATCATTTTAATAAGTTGCTTTATTTGCGTTTGATCGCTCTGTGGGTGATTTGTGAAGCTTTTGCAGGAGGATTATTGCACGGTTTTAAAATTCCGTTCACTGGTCTTGGTGTAAGCAGTCTTTCTGTTGTATGTATCGTGATGATCGGTTATTATTTCCCGCACAAAGGCGCCATTCTGAAAGCGACGATAATGGTGGCCATATTCAAGCTGATGCTGAGCCCACATGCGCCACCTACGGCTTATATCGCTTTATTTTTCCAGGGATTGGCGGGCCAGCTTCTTTTAGGGAAAAAATATTTCCGTGCAGGTGCAATTGCACTGGGAGTGCTGGCCCTCACAGAATCTGCCATTCAAAGAATACTGGTCTTGGTAATTATCTATGGAAAATCTTTCTGGAAAGCGGTAGATGAATTTGTACTGAAATTATTTTCTGCTCAGCATATAGATTCATTCAGCCTGAAACTGGCCATTTCATACGTGTTATTTCATGCGGTTGTTGGTTTTTTTATCGGTCGAATTGCTTCATCCCTGGCCATCAAAGCAACAGAATGGAAAAA
>JANNZE010000389.1:0-10810 GCA_031410455.1 Chitinophagaceae bacterium
CCGAAGGTGTTTCAATAATTGCTTCATATGCATTTTGAAGTGCAGTATATTCTTTGATGATCTTATCCCATTTGTTCAGGTCTTTTGATTGCTGATAATTCCTGATTTTTTCGAGGTGCGTTACTGTGATATTTTTATACAGGACCGGAACAGCTTCCACGGCTTTTTCATCATCCGATGATTTGTTCAGTTTTTTTACGGCATCCTGCAGGGCTTTGTCCTCATCGCTTCTTTCCAGGTAAGTTTTATTGCTTTTACAGGAGCTGAAGAAGGCAATAAGTATGATCAGGGTAAATATTCTTTTCATGATATATAGTTTAAAGGTGATCATTCAAACCAAAGACCACCAGACGGTGTAAAAAGTTAAGTAAAGGCAAGTTAAAGTTTAATTAAGTGCTAAAATGGCTTTCCTTATTGAACCATTTATCCTTTAACAAAACCACCTGTAAAAATATATGTTTTATATTTATATGAATATCAATTGATTAAGTTTAAATTATATTTACTACTTTAAAATAAACAGTATTATGTTTTGCATAGTACTAAAATGTTTTTATCTTTATCCTGCAAACGGGAAAAACCTATTTAACAGCACAAAAAATACAGCCATGAACATTGAGAATACAGCGAGCCAGATGCGAAAAGGAGTTTTGGAGTTTTGTATTTTATCTATCATAAAACAGGGGGAAGCTTACCCTTCGGATATCATTGATAAAATGAAAGCAGCCAATCTTCACATCTTCGAGGGAACTTTATACCCATTGCTAACACGTTTGAAAAATGCTGACCTTTTAACTTACCGGTGGGTGGAAAGTAACAGCGGCCCGCCGAGGAAATACTTTTTGCTTACGGAAAAAGGCGCCGCTTTTTACAGTGAACTGGAAACCACCTGGAAAGAACTTGCAAATGCTGTAAAAGCCCTCACTTCCGGCTAATTCACAGAAAGAAAATAAATTAGTCACGGCCTTAGAACAAAAAACAAAAAAATGAAACAAGTTATCAATATAAATTTCCACGGACGGGTAGTTCCGATTGAAGTTACCGCTTTTGAAATCTTAAAACAATACACAGAAAGCCTGAACCGGCATTTTGCTGCAGAAGAAGGTAAGGAAGAGATCATCAACGATATTGAAAGCAGGATAGGCGAACTTTTCCAGGAGAGACTGAAGGAAGGTGCCACCTGCATCACAGATGAAGATGTGGAAGCAGTGATCCGAAGTATGGGCAGACCGGAAGATTTTGATACGGAAGAACCTGCATCTCGCGAAGAAAAAAGTGAACAACCGCATTCCGGCGAAAAATTCCAGGAAACGGCCAGGCCGCATCGTTTGTACCGTAATGAAAACGAAAAAGTGTTTGGCGGTGTATGCAGCGGTATTGCTGATTATCTCAATATAGATGTAGTGATCGTGAGGGTGATATTTGTGGTGCTGGGTATTTCTGTAGGATTTGGAGTAATCACTTACCTTATTTTATGGCTGGCTGTACCCAGTACAGCTTCCACCATCATTGGTGCAACCCGTAAAAAATTATACCGCGATCCGGATGATAAGATCATTGGCGGTGTGTGCCGTGGTTTGTCGCATTACTTCGGTATCAATGTATGGATTCCCCGTTTATTATTCCTGATCCCTTTACTGTCATTTGTTTCACGCTGGAGCAACGACGATAATGATTTCAATTTTGTGAAATTCAGTTTCAGTCCGGGAGCGCTGATCATTTACATCATACTCTGGCTGGTATTGCCGGAAGCTTCCTCTACAGCAGAAAAACTGGAAATGAAAGGTGAAAAAGTTGACCTGAATTCTATCAAAAATTCTGTGGTGGAAGAAATGAAAGGGGTGCAGAAGCGTGCAGATAAAATCAGCAGGGAAGCATCACAATTTGCCAGAGAAAGATCCCAGACTTTTACAGCAGAAGTTAATGCTGCTGCAAGAAGATCAACCAGAACGCTGGGTGATATCATCATCATGCTGATCAAAATAGTGGCGTATACTATTTTGGGAATCATTGCCTTTTCTTTAGTGGTGGCATTATTCGGATTCGGTATTGCCGCAGTTGGGCTTTTCCCTGTAAAAGATTTCGTTTTGACAGATGGCTGGCAGAATGTTTTTGCATGGGGAACGCTGATATTTTTCATCATCATTCCTATCATCGGAATCATTACATGGCTGATCCGCAGACTTGCACGCATCCGTACACATCGTAAAATGATGCGTCTCACTTTTTTAGGTTTCTGGTTCCTTGGCCTGGTATGTTTTATTTCACTGATCACAAGTGTTGCCCGTGATTTCCGTTCTTCCAGCACCTTAGGAGAAGAAGACATATATTTATCAAATCCGGGAGTAAGTAAACTGGAACTGACCACAGAAAATCTAACGCAAAGATTCAGCAGAAAAAACTGGCTCAGGTTTGAACCATTTGAAGCGTTCAGCGAAGACACAGCTTATGTAGGCAATTATGATCTGCATATTTTTCCTTCTGAAACAGATAGTTTTCGTGTGACCATGGTGAAAGTATCCAATGGTTATAACCGGAATACGGCGGATAAACTGGCGTCTATGATCAGTTTCAACATGCAGCAAATGGATTCTGTTCTTTTAATGGACCGTTCGCTTGCCATCAATAAAAATGATAAATTCCGTAATCAGCATGTGATCATCAATGTATATGTTCCCGTTGGTAAACAGATCCGTATCCACAAAAATGTAGACGGCAATGGTGTGTTAAGACTGAACGGACCGTGGAGAGATAACTGGGTGTATGAATACGAAGGTGAAGAAAATGACTGGGAAACAGATACAGATTATATCATGAAAAAAGATGGTTTGTATACAACCGATGGTCAGCCTGCCAGCAAATGGAAAAACAGTAATCGCAACAACAGAACACGTATCAATATTGATGAAAATGGAATGGAGATCAACGATTATCGTTATGATGAATCGGCACCATTGAAAAAAACAGATTCTATGGAACGTATTATGGAAATACAACAGCGTAAAATGCGTGATTCACTTCAAAAAGTAAAAGAAAATGTGGAGAAAGAGCTCGATAAGATCAGCGAGGTAAATGTTGAAAAGCAAACAGGTATTTATTCTGTAATGCCTACCTACAACCCTATGATGATCATGTTTTGATCTGGAAATTTGTTTTAAGGTAAGATCCTGCCGGCGGGATCTTTTTTTATGCCCGTACGCTAAGTAATCTTACACATTCTTCCCTTAATATTTGAAACAGGATGTATAATTCAGCGTGTGACTTTCGTACTTTTGCCACCTAATTATAAAAAATGAAGCAAACACCGTTTATACATAAACATATTGCGCTGGGAGCGAAGATGGCAGAATTTGCAGGATTCAATATGCCGATCTCTTATACCGGAATCAATGATGAACATGCAGCTGTAAGAAATAATGCCGGGGTGTTTGATGTAAGCCATATGGGAGAATTTATTGTTAAAGGTCCGGAGGCATTGCCGTTGATCCAAAGAATCACTACCAATGATGCTTCCAAACTTACAAAAGGGAAAGCGCAGTACTCTTGTTTTCCGAATGATAAAGGCGGTATTGTGGACGATCTGTTAGTGTATTGTCTGGAAGAAAATGCTTCTTATATGCTGGTGGTGAACGGCAGCAATATTGAAAAAGACTGGAACTGGGTGGTATCGCACAATACAGCGAATGCAGAATTACTCAACATCTCCGATAAAACCTGTTTACTGGCCATCCAGGGGCCGAAAGCTACCAAGATCCTTCAGCCGCTTACCAGTATTGATCTCTTAAATCTTAAATATTACACTTTCGAAAAAGGCACATTTGCAGGCGTGGACAATGTGCTGATCAGTGCAACCGGGTACACAGGTGCAGGCGGTGTGGAAATTTATTTTGAAGATTCCAACGGTGCTGCTGATATTATCTGGGATGCGATCTTCCAGGCAGGTGCTGCACAAAACATCCGCCCCATCGGCTTAGGGGCAAGAGATACGTTAAGGCTGGAAATGGGTTATTGCCTCTATGGAAATGATATCGACGATACCACTTCACCATTGGAAGCAGGTTTGGGCTGGATCACTAAATTCACCAAGGAATTTACGTCCCGTGAAATTTTTGAAAAACAAAAAGCAGACGGTGTCCGGCAAAAACTGGTGGGTTTTGAAATGCAGGAAAAAGGCATTGCCCGTCACGATTATATCATCCAAGATGCAGAAGGCAATACCATCGGCCGTGTAACTTCCGGAACACAGTCGCCAACACTGGGAAAAGCGATTGGTATGGGATATGTTGATACATCACACGCTTCTCTTGACTCTGAGATCAGGATAGAGATCCGCAATTCAATGATCAAAGCAAAAGTTGTAAAGATTCCGTTCGCTTAAAGATTTTTTCTACTATGCCAAAAGTAAAACCATCTCTTTTTACCTGTTTATCTCCCGCTTTATTACATCTGTATGAAGTAAGCAGCAGTCTTGTTGTGATTATTGATGTATTACGTGCCACTTCCACCATTGCCACAGCGTTGAATAATGGTGCAAAAAGCATAGTTCCTGTGGAAAGTGTAGCAGAATGTATCAGGATCGGAAAACAGATAGAAGCGATTACAGCGGGCGAAAGAGACGGACAGATCGCGGAAGGTTTACAATATGGAAACTCTCCTTTTGAATATCCACCCAACTTTATAAAAGGCAAAACGCTGGTACTAACCACTACCAATGGCACCCGATTATTACACATGGCACTTGAAAAAGGAGCAAAGGAAATCGTAACCGGTTCTTTCGCCAACCTGGGTGCTGTTTGTGAATATGTAAAAAAGAAAAACATCCCGGTCATTCTTGCCTGTGCGGCATGGAAAGATAAGATTAACCTGGAAGACACGCTTTTTGCAGGAGCTGTTATAGATGCGGTCAAAGATCATTTTTCCATTAATTGCGATTCTTCAAAGATCGCTTCTGCATTGTATGAAGAAGGTAAGCATGATATCTTCGGTTTTATGAAAGAAAAAAACGCTTCCCATTACCAGCGGCTCATGGGATTTGGTTTGCAGAAAGACATAGAATTTTGCCTTACTCCCGATACCGCAGATGTATTGCCATTGTATTCGGGAGGTAAGCTGATTAAAGGCATTATCTAAATGTTATAATTTCTCCACAATCGTTCCTGATTAAACCGGAGCTCCTGTATTTTCCTTTACTTTTGCAAATTGCTTTGTTAGCAACCGTATCACGTCATACTAAATCATCATTTTGGCCTTACCACATATCATTAAGCATATTTACAACAATGGAACTGATGAAGTTATCCGCAGGGGAAAAAAGATTCATTCATTGGGTTTCGTTGAATTGGTTGAACACGATGAATTACTGGGCAATATAGTTTTCAGGGTTAAGGATGATAGTTACAGTACATTTTACAAGGTATATATTTTTAAATATTCTGAACCTCGCCTGATCTCCATGCGTTGCGGCTGTCCGTATAATCTGGGGGAAATATGCCGTCACGAAGCAGCAGCTTTATTCCGGTTACAGGACCTGGTAGACAAAAATCAACTGGGAAGCGTTGGTGTGCTTTCTTACGACCAGCAACATACCGTTGCTAAAATGAAACACATCGATCTTAAAAGTATGCGGATGCTTTCGTCTCCGGAGATTTTTGAAGAAGGAGAAATTTTGTCGCGTAACCGCAATGTTTCCATATTAGTAGCAGCCGATGAAAGAGTAGATGCAGAACTGGAAGACAATGGCGAAACTTATCAGTTGAGGATCCGTAAAAACGAAGAGAAGAATTTTGATACGTCCTGCAATTGCGCAGAAACACAACATCCTTTATGTAAGCACAAGATCGCATTGTTTTTGCATTTGCTGAATACAAACGGTCCCCATTATTTTGATTCCATCCGCAACTGGGATAAAGAAAAAAATAAATTATTACAGATATACGGCTATTCGTTATCGGATGACCTTACAGGAAAATTTGAATTCACCTACAAGGACGGCAAACCATTTATGAAAGTACTGGATACTTCCATAAAAAGAGTATCTGCACCGGCACCATCCTTGTCAATGAAACAAATGGCAGAAGAACCGGAAGTTACCGTGGCAGAAGGGGCCACCAAAAAACTGGGTATTGTTTTTAATTTCAATGCCAAAACCTATCCGTATTTTAATGTGGATGCCATACAGGGAGAAACTGATGAAGAACAAAAAATGTACATCAGTAAGGCCGAAGCACTTGATCTTACCAAGTATGTGAACACGGAAGTTTTTTCGGAAGAAGATAAACTTATTTTTCAGCAACTCAGAAAATTGCAGGACAGTGAGATCAATAAATACCTGAACAGGAATTCTCCTTTCAGTGGTATCTGGGAAAATATTATTCAGAATGAAGGAGACGAACTTCCGGAAGAAACAAAATCACTCATCACTGAATACCTGCATCCCAAATTAAAAAAACTGTTCGACGAACAGAGGTCGTTTGTATATATTTTATCGAAAGGAAAACCATTCAAGACCGCCCATCTTTTACCGGTGGAACTGAGTGAAACACCTGTTTCTCCTATATTTAAAGTGCTTCCGAGGGAAGGTCATTTTGAACTGGTTTGTATGGTGAAAGTGGATAATCTATCCGTTCCTTATCAGTCCAATGAATGCAACAGCAGTCTTGTTTTTCAAAAAGATGATGTGATCTATCTCTGGAAAAAACCCGAGGATATCATTCAGACAGAAAAATTTGTCAGCAAAAAAAATATAGAGCTCAATAAAGATAACTGGGACCGTCAAATGAAGGAGATTATCCTTCCACTTACAAAAGAATACCAGGTTGATTTTGATAAAAGCCTGGTGAAACAAGTGAAAAATGTAGTGCCGGAAATAAAGGTTCAGTTACTGGAACGCGGTGATTACCTGGTGTTCCGTCCGGTATTTACGTACCAGGGATATGAAGCCGGTAATGCGGATAAAGACACGATCACACTTCCCAACGGCAATAAAATTTTAGTGATTCATCGGAACAAAGCTGTGGAAGATGCATTCACCGAAAAAATGAACAACCTACATTCGATGTTCATTACACAACCCGATGGTGGTTTGGTTCTGAAAGGTGTGGATGTGTTGCGCAACAACTGGTTCTTCCTGTTCATTGATGCCATGAAGGAATTAAAAATTCCGGTATATGGTTTTGAGTCATTGAAGAATTTCCGTTTCAACACAGCCCGTCCGAATACGCACATTCATGTAAGCAGCGGTCTCGACTGGTTTGACGCAAAAGTGGAAATTGAGTTTGGTGAACAACGTGTAGGAATTGCCGACATTAAACGTGCCTTATCCGGTAAACAATCTTTTGTGCAACTGGGCGATGGATCGCTGGGTATCCTGCCGGACGAATGGCTGAAACGATATGCATTGTTATTCAAGGTGGGTGATGGTTCTTCTAAAAGCGATAAACTCCGCCTGAGTAAATATCACATGAGTGTGATAGATGAATTGTATGACAACAGGGATGAGACAGAGATCAGTTTTGCACTGGATGAAAAATTTGAAAGACTTCGTGAATTCAAAAATATTCCGGAGATAGAAGCACCTTTATCATTGCAGCCGATCCTGCGTCCTTACCAGGTGGCCGGTTTTCAATGGCTCAATTATTTAAATGATGTTGGCTGGGGCGGCATACTTGCAGATGATATGGGTCTGGGTAAAACGGTGCAGGCCTTAACGATGCTCGATCATTTCAGAACGGCTAATAACGGAAGTTTGAAATCGATCGTGGTTTGTCCTACCACTTTGATATACAACTGGCAGAATGAAGTAAGAAAATTTACACCGGAACTGAATTTCATAATTCATCATGGCAACACCCGTACACGGGATGCCGAAGTGCTGCAAAGCCATAACATCATCATCACCACTTACGGAACCCTCAGAAGCGATATCAACATTTTTCTGAAAATTAATTTTGATTATGTAGTGCTCGATGAAAGCCAGGCTATTAAAAATCCGGCTTCAAAAGTTACAAAGGCGGCATCATTACTGAACGCACGCAACCGCGTGTGCATGAGCGGTACACCTTTACAAAACAATACATTTGATATTTATGCGCAGATGAATTTTTTGAATCCGGGATTACTCGGATCGATGGAATTCTTCAGAAATGAATTTGCCACACCAATCGATAAATTCGGTGAGCAGGAACAAAAAGATCATTTACGCAAATTATTATTCCCGTTCATTTTACGCCGTACCAAAGAACAGGTGGCGAAAGATCTTCCGGAAAAAACAGAAACTATATTATTCTGTGAGATGGAAGCTGAGCAGCGTAAAATTTATGATGCTTACCGCAACAGTTACCGTGAAAAAATTCTCGGCACTATTGAAGAGCAGGGAATTGATAAATCACAATTAACCATTTTACAGGGTCTGATGAAACTTCGCCAGATCTGCGACAGTCCGGCTATATTGAATGAAGAAGAAAAATTTCCGAATCATTCTATCAAACTGGATGAATTGGCGAGGGAGATTTCTGAAAATATCGGGGAACATAAAGCGTTGATCTTCTCACAGTTCCTCGGAATGCTGGCCCTTGTTAAAGCCAAACTCACCGAGCTGAATATTCCTTTTGAATATTTTGACGGAAGTACAAGTGCAATCGATCGTGAAAAAGCGATTGTGAGTTTCCAGGATAATGATGATGTACGGGTATTCCTGATTTCCTTAAAAGCGGGAGGTGTTGGTTTGAATCTTACCGCGGCAGATTATGTTTATATAGTTGATCCATGGTGGAATCCTGCAGTGGAACAACAGGCGATCGATCGTACACACCGTATAGGGCAGACCAAAAATATTTTTGCTTATCGCATGATCTGTATTGACACTATCGAAGATAAGATCCTTCAGTTACAGGAAAAGAAGAGAATACTTGCTAAGGAACTGATCGCAGATGATTCCGGTTTTGTAAAAACGCTTACACGGGCAGATGTGGAATATCTTTTCAGTTAAAAAAAATCCCCGGAACACAAGGCCTGGGGAAAGTAGGGTTTTATCAGGGCAATTAACTAACTATGATGCTATAAAATTTTTCAAACGTTGAAAATCTCTGTTGGAGTTTGAAAAGAACAAGCTTTGCAATACGCTTGTAAAAACCCTTACAACGGCTTGTAAGTTTACAGTGGATAATGATATTTTCTTCATAATGATTGGATTTAACAGTACAAACCTACAACTAAGACAAGTTCATAACAAGCGTGGAAGTTCTGAATTTTTCCGTACGTAAATTCCACACGTTGTGGTTATTTATACAGGTCGGCTTTTGAACGGCGCAGATGCCCTCCCTTCTTATAATAACGTATGGGATAAATCTCCGGGTTTTGGCGAAGCTTACTGATGAGAACCCGGAAAGCATGAACGATCGGATGAACATGCGTTGTTGATACTTGATTCATAATGATTGGCTTTAATCAGGATTTTTAACGGAAAGGCTTTAAAGTTATTGCTTTCTGCACAACTTTTCAACATTTGTTCGTCTTACTTTAACAATTCATTGTAAGTTCAAAAATCCTGAAATTGCCCGGAATTATCCCGTTAATTTCCAATCAATTAATAATCAATCACTTGTTCTTCCATTTGAGGTAATTTCCGCCATTCGTATTGCTGGTTGCGCAATTGAGGCTCAAAACCTGCTTCGCGGATGGATTCCTGGATAGTGACGCTGGTGAAACGGTGTGGGGCACCGGCTGCACTTACCACATTTTCTTCTATCATAATACTTCCGAAGTCGTTGGCACCTGCTCTCAAACAGATCTGGGCAACCTGTTTTCCTACAGTTAGCCAGCTTGCCTGGATATTTTTTACGTTAGGCAGCATGATGCGGCTCATAGCGATCATCCTGATATATTCTTCCGGTGTGGTAAGGTTATGAACGCCTCTTATTTTTGCCAGCAATGTATCGGCATCCTGGAAAGTCCACGGGATAAAGGCAAGGAATCCTTTGGCATCTGCAGGCTTACGGCTTTGTACTTCTCTTATTTTTTCGAGGTGTTCAAAACGTTCTCTTATTGTTTCCACATGGCCGAACATCATAGTAGCTGATGTAGTAATATTCAATTTATGGGCTTCATGCATAATGTCCAGCCATTCCTGTGCACCACATTTTCCTTTGCTGATGAGGCGACGGACACGATCAGTAAGAATTTCTGCTCCCGCACCCGGCAAACTATCCATTCCTGCTTCCTTTAAAGCTTCCAGCACTTCCCGGTGAGTGGATTTCTCGAGCTTGGTAATGTGTGCAATCTCGGGCGGCCCGAGCGTGTGTAACTTCAACTGCGGGTATAATTTTTTTAACTGGCTGAAAAGATCAGTGTAAAAAGAAAGACCGAGGTCAGGATGATGTCCGCCCTGCAGCAATAACTGATCACCACCGTAACGGAAAGTTTCTTCTATTTTCTTTTTGTAGGTTTCTATATCAGTGATATATGCTTCTGCGTGGCCGGGGATCCTGTAAAAATTACAAAACTTACAATTGGCCAGGCAAACATTGGTAGTATTTACGTTACGGTCTATCTGCCACGTCACTTTTCCATGGGGAACCTGTTTTTTTCTGCATTCGTCAGCAATGAACATCAGGTCTGTCAGTGCAGCATTTTCAAATAAAAAGATACCTTCTTCTACAGATAAGAATTCAAAATCAAGCGCTTTTTGGTATAAAACAGATAGATTCATAACAGATATGCTGAACGTGATAAAAAACTTTTGCAAAAATAGCAGGAAACATCAGCACCATGTTAGATATATCTTATTATATATTTTATTTATCATTTTGCTTTC
>JANNZE010000390.1:0-3884 GCA_031410455.1 Chitinophagaceae bacterium
GCAAGAGAAGGTAGTATCAGACCGGTAGGCGTTAAAAAACCCATAATACCCATTCCAAAAAGATAGGCATTAACGATCTCTCTGCCGGGAACGTGAACAAGTGTGGCCAGTGAACCAATAATCGGCATTGTTAATACCGCCATGCCTGAAGAGGAAGAAATAAATAATGTAAAAATGATATACAAGAATAATAACGTAATGATAAAGATCGCAGGAGGAAGACCTGAAGAAACATTTGCCGCATAAAATAAAATCGAATCACTGATCTTTCCTTCATTCAGGATGAGCGTTACGCCCCTGGCAATTCCTACGATCAATGCAACATTCAATAATTCCTGTGCACCAGTAACAAATGTTGGTATGAAAATCTTTTCTTTCATGCGGCTGATCAAAGCCATCAATAAGGAAGCTGTCAAAAACAAGGTGGTCATTTCCAGCAGCCACCATCCCCAGAAGATAACGCCGGTGATCATAATCAGAAAGGAAACTATGAAGAGTAAGATCAGCAACTGGTCTCTGCCATTTACTTTTTCGTAAACTGTATTTGTGACAGCTGGATAAGGCGATCGGATGTCACCATCAATTTTATACACAAGCGATTTAGTGGGATCGGCTTTGATTTTTATAGCATATCTCACAATATAAATGATGGTAGCGGCAGTTGTAATTACAAACACAATGATCCGTTGAATCATCCCATCTGTCCATTTAATGCCGGCTGCATTGGAAGCAATGATGGTGGAAAACGGATTGGAAAAGGAAGACAATGTTCCCAATTGGGTTCCTGCAAAAATAACCGCTACCGGAACGATGAGGTCATATCCCGCAGCAATGAATAAGGGAACAAGAACAGGATAAAATACCAATGCTTCTTCTGCCATACCATAAGAGGAACCAGCAAAGGAAAACAGGAAGGTAAGAATAATGATCAGCCATGCTTCTCTGCCTTTCATCCGGTAACTCAGGGCGGTAAGCCCTTTTATCATGGCGCCGGTGCTGTTGAATACATGCATGAAACCTCCGATGATCAGGATGAAAAATACAATATCTATCGATTCATAAACACCCCTGATCGGCGCCTGGATGATCTGCAGAAACCCCTGTGGCTGCTGCACTGATTTTTTATAAGTGCCCGGAACCGATATAGCTTTTTTTATATCCCCGTTGCTGAATTTTTCTGCAGGAATTTTGATTCCTAAACTGTCTAAAACTTTTTGCGAAAAGGGAAGCGTCGTTTCTTTGGTTTCTGAATGGTATAAAAATGTCTGGTCTTCCAGGTAGGCAATGGTATCATATTTTCCTGCCGGTATCAGCCATGTGGCAATGGCAGCGATCACAATTACAAACATTAAAATGGTGATGGGCGATGGAAGCTGACGTTTCATTTTTGCTGATTATTACATTTAACTAAAGCTAATATAATTATCTTTCCTGCAGGAATATGAAAACAGCAAGCATAAAAGAAATTAAAACGGAACTGGAACATCTGAGTCCGAAAGATCTGTTGACCGTAAGCCTCCGGCTGGCTAAATTCAAAAAAGAAAATAAAGAATTACTCAGTTATTTGTTATTCGAGTCGTCCGATGAACAGCAGTATATCAAAAACGTTCAGGAATTATTGCATGTGCAATTCACAGAAGTGAATGTGAAAAATTTATATTTCACCAGGAAAAACCTGCGCAAAATTGTAAGAACGGCCAACCGTTATATAAAGTATACAGATGAAACATCATCTGCTATTGAAATACTGATCTATGTTTGCGATGAGATCAGGGATTTGAAAATTGACATCAGTAAAAGTACTGTCATTTCAAACTTGTATGCTTCACTGTTAAAGAAGATCACCAAACTGGTAAGTGAATTACATGAGGATCTTCAGTATGATTACAGGAAGGCAATTGAAAAATTATAGGGATGGTTTGAATCTGCCTTTGAAAGTTTTTCTGAAATGTTCGTATTCAGGAAGGTTTACATTTTTTACATATCCGTTATCAGGATGATGTAAGATATATTCCTGGTGATAATCTTCTGCCGGATAAAACATGTTAAGCTTTGTGATCTGCGTGGCAATTTTCTTCGTGTATTTTTTCCGGGCTGAAAGATCAGCGATTGTATTTTCCAAAATTTTCTTTTCCGTATCGTTTGAATAAAAAGCCACACTCCTATATTGAGATCCCACATCATTTCCCTGCCTGTTCACCTGGGTAGGATCATGGCTGGCAAAGAAGGCATCCACCAGTGTCTGGTAGGATATCTTAGACGGATCATAATATACTTTTACGGTCTCCGCATGTCCGGTATTTCCGGATGTTACCATTTCGTAATCGGGATTTTCTGATTTTCCGCCGGCATAACCTGATACTGCATCGCGTACACCGTATAAACTCTGGAAAACAATTTCTGTATGCCAGAAACATCCTTCTGCAAAATAAGCAACCGCTTCGCCTTTTACAGGCTTAGGATCTCCGGTTGGGATGATAATTTTCGATGCATTCTGGGCACAGGATGAAAAGACGATATTTAAAAGCAGGGCAGAAAAGTAAAGTTTTATTTTCATGATACAAATAACGTAAATCAACAGGGCTTGGTTCAGGGTTATATGTTAAATAAAAACCGCGGCATTCCGGTTTCAATCGGGCTATTCAACTAAATTAGCAATTATGAAAGGGCTGCTCAGTTTCCTGTTTTTATTATTGTTTCAGATTTCCTTCTCACAGGGAAAGCCGGCAAAATTTTCAGAAGAAATGAAAGCCGGAATGCGGTTGAAGATCAGGGAGGCTGCCCGGCATGCGTGGAAAGGATATATGCAGTATGCATATGGCAAAGATGACCTCCGGCCGCTGTCACATTCTTACAGGAACTGGTACAATCATTCTGTATTAATGACGCCGGTTGATGCTTTTGATACTTTTATTTTCCTGGATATGCAAAAGGAAGCAGCCGAAGCGAAGCAACTCATCTTTGATTCACTATCCTTTGATAAAACAGGAGAGGTGCAGTTGTTTGAAGTGACCATTCGTATTCTTGGCGGATTGATCTCTGCATATGAAATTGATGGAGATTCCCGATTTCTCCAACTCGCCACCAGCCTGGCTGATAAACTGATGCCGGCATTCAATTCTAAAACGGGAATGCCCTATCGTTATGTGGATCTGCAAACCGGGAAGGTAAGGGATGCCGTAAATAATCCTGCTGAAATTGGTTCACTGTTGCTGGAGTTCGGGCAATTGTCAAGGCTGACCGGAAATAAAAAATATTTTAAAAAAGCAAAAAATGCGATCATGGCTGTTCACAAAAGAAGCAGTAAGATCGGCCTGGTGGGTCAGCAGATAAATATTCAAACCGGAAAGTGGGTGAATACAAAATCGCATATCGGCGGAGCCATCGATTCTTACTATGAATACCTGTATAAAGGATGGAAATTATTTGGAGATAAAGATTGTAAAAAAGCATTTGATCAGCACAATGCAGCTATAAAAAAATACCTGTTGCAGGAAACAGAAAACGGAACATTTTTACACCAGGTGGATATGTACAACGGCAAAATATTATCAACAGAATATGGTGCATTGTCTGCTTTTTATGCTGGCTTGTGTGCTTATGCAGGCGATACAGAAACTGCCATGAAAATTCAGCAGGCCAATTATTTCATGTGGACGAACTTTGGAATGGAACCTGAATCCTTCAATTTTATTACGAATACACTTCTTTCTCCGGAATATATTTTACGCCCGGAGAATATAGAGTCCTGTTTTTATCTTCATCGTGCAACGGATATGTACGAATATTTATGGATGGCAAAAACAATGACGGATGATATTATTGAAAAGTGCAAAACAGATATAGCATTTGCTTCACTTAAAAATGTAACCAGTTTTCAAAAG
>JANNZE010000391.1:0-3379 GCA_031410455.1 Chitinophagaceae bacterium
GTATGGACGAAGAAAAAACCTTATACAGCAATAGTGATCGCTATCATTTTATATGGTTTATTCATCATCCTGAATGCAGCACTTGATATATCCACCATCTTTAAAGGCATCATCATGAAAATGGTCATCATCTTTTATCTCATTAAAGCGATCAATGATGCCAAAGAAGTACAGGAATATGATAAGCTGTTCAATAAAAAATTATTCGAGAACCGGTCTTAACCATCTTTCTGCTTCATCAAGTGGCATTTTTTTTCTTTCTGCATAATCTTCCAGCTGGTCACGATCTATTTTTCCCACTCCGAAATATTTACTTTCAGGATGAGCGAAATACCATCCGCATACGGATGATGCAGGATACATAGCCAGTGATTCTGTCAGATGAATACCGGTAGTTGATTCGCCACCGAGCAACTCAAATAATTTTATTTTTTCAGTATGATCAGGACAAGCCGGATAACCCGGAGCCGGACGGATTCCTGCATATTCTTCTTTGATCAGTTGTTCTGCAGTCAAATGTTCTTCGGTTGCATAAGCCCATAATTCTTTACGTGTTTTTTCATGTAAATATTCTGCAAATGCTTCCGCTAAACGATCGGCCAGTGCCTGCAGCATGATCTTATTATAGTCATCGTGGTTTTTATTGAATCTTTCAATGTGTTCTTCAATTCCTTTTATGGTAACAGAGAACGCACCAATAAAATCTTTTCCTTTTTCTGCAGGCATGATAAAATCTGCAAGACTTACATTCGGTTGTCCTGCAGTTTTTTTGATTTGCTGGCGTAAAAATTCAAGTGAAATTTGATGTGCTGCATGATCGATCATTATGGTATCAGCTGCTGTTTTTGCTGCTTTAAAAAATCCTGCAACGCCATGAGGCTGCAGCCATTTTTCTTTTGTGATCTTCTGTAATAATTCATTTGCATCATTATACAGTTTCGTTGCTTCTTTTCCCACTATCTCATCCGATAAGATCGCAGGAAATTTTCCATGCATTTCCCAGGTTATGAAAAATGGATTCCAGTCGATGTAAGGAATAAGCTCTTCCAGGGAAACCGAATCAAATATTTTTGTTCCTGTAAAAGCTGGTGTTACAGGTGTAAAATGATCCCAGTTTATGGCCGTTGCATTTTGTTGTGCGTCCCTGAAAGTTAATAATTGTTTTGCTGATCTTTTATTTCCGAAATCGGTTTTCAGTTTAGCATATTCCTGTTCGAGATTTTCCAGGAAAGGCGTTTTCAGTTCTTTATTCAAAAGACTTCCTGCAACTGTTACACTACGGCTTGCATCCAGAACATGTACTACACCCAGATTGTATTCCGGTGCAATTTTTACAGCCGTGTGCATTCTGCTGGTGGTAGCTCCGCCGATCATCAGTGGAACATTCATATCCAAACGTTTCATCTCTCTTGCGATGTGTACCATTTCATCCAAAGAAGGAGTGATCAGTCCACTCAATCCAATGATATCGGCATTTTGTTTTCTGGCTTCCGTTAAAATTTTATCTGCAGAAACCATCACTCCCAGGTCAATGATATCATATCCGTTACAACCTAAAACAACACCAACAATATTTTTCCCGATATCATGCACATCACCTTTTACTGTTGCCAGTAAGATTTTAGCAGCGCCGGCTGTTTCTGTATTTACCGTGCCTGATTCCAGCATGGCTTTTCTGCGTTCTTCTTTTTCAGCTTCTATGTAGGGCGTAAGAATGGCAACGGCTTTTTTCATTACACGTGCACTTTTTACCACCTGTGGTAAAAACATTTTTCCTGCACCAAACAGATCACCAACAATGTTCATACCATCCATCAGTGGTCCTTCGATCACATCGAGCGGACGATCATATTTAATCCTGGCTTCTTCTGTGTCTGCATCAATGTATTCGGTAATACCATTGATCAATGCATGCGCCAGTCTTTTTTCAACAGGATCATTTCTCCACTGTTCGTCTTTTACAATTGTTTTACCGGCCGCTTTAACGGTATCAGCAAATACAATTAATTTTTCGGTGGCTTCATTGTTGTCGTTGTTCTTATTCAGCAATACATCTTCACACAACTGCTTCAGTTCAGGTTCTATTTCATCATACACCACCAGTTGCCCTGCATTCACAATGCCCATATCCATTCCTGCTTTGATTGCATGAAATAAGAATACAGAATGAATCGCTTCCCGAACATGATCATTTCCCCTGAAGGAGAAGGAAACATTGCTTACACCGCCACTTACTTTTGCCAGCGGCATGCGTCTTTTTATTTCTCGGGTAGCTTCAATAAAATCCACCGCATAATTATTATGTTCTTCAATGCCGGTTGCCACTGCAAAAATATTCGGATCAAAAATAATATCCTGCGGAGCGAAGCCCACCTGTTCTGTAAGAATTTTATAGGCACGAGAGCAGATTTCTATTTTTCTTTCCTTGGTATCTGCCTGTCCCACTTCATCAAATGCCATTACAATGATTGCTGCTCCATAACTTTTACAGATGAAAGCCTGTTCAATAAATTTAGCTTCCCCTTCTTTCATGGAAATGGAATTCACAATACATTTTCCCTGCACACATTTCAGTCCTGCTTCTATGATCTCGAATTTGGAGCTGTCGATCATCACAGGGATCTTTGAAATATCCGGTTCAGCCTGAAGAAGATTCAGGAATGTCGTCATAGCATTTACGCCATCCAGTAATGCATCATCCATATTCACATCCAGGATCTGTGCGCCGTTTTCTACCTGCTGACGGGCAACAGATAATGCTTCTTCATATTGATTGTCTCTGATGAGACGTGCAAATTTTTTACTTCCGGTAACATTCGTTCTTTCACCCACGTTAATGAAATTGGTTTCCGGCCTTACGATCAAAGGTTCAAGTCCGGATAAACGCAGGTAAGGTTTTATAGCATTCGTACTCATAAGTTCTTATAAAATGGTTTCAACAACCGGTAATTTTCTTCGCTGGAATTTTTTAACTCCCTGTGCAATGTGTTTTATATGATCAGGTGTAGTTCCGCAACAGCCACCTACAATATTTACAAATCCTTCTTTTGCCCATTCTTCAATGATGTGTGCCGTCTGATGCGGTTCTTCATCATATTCTCCAAATGCATTGGGCAATCCTGCATTAGGATAAGCAGAAGTATAGCAGGAAGCGATCTGGCTTAATTCTTCGATATGCGGGCGCATTTCAGAGGCTCCCAGAGCGCAGTTCAATCCTACGCTCAAAGGGTTGGCATGCATAACAGAAACATAAAATGCTTCCAGTGTTTGTCCGCTTAGTGTACGTCCGCTGGCATCTGTGATGGTGCCGGAAATCATCATCGGCAACTCAGGCAATTTATTTTCACGGAAAAATTTCTTGACCGCATAAATAGCCGCC
>JANNZE010000392.1:0-10325 GCA_031410455.1 Chitinophagaceae bacterium
TCGATGATTTTTTTAAAAGTGAATCTAAAAATGATATATTTTTCAGAAGATCGTCCTGTTCTGTATCCGAGTTATAGCGCATGTAAAACAGGACTGCTTTAATTTGTTGCGGTCCATTATTGGTGGCGGTGGCTTCTTTTAATATTCTGGAAACTTCTTCTTTAGCAGATTTCACCAGTCCTTTCTTTTCCAGTTCTTCTATTTTTTTCCATGATGAAGAAAAATTATTCTGTGCACTGATGGTAAAAGTGAAAAGAGAAAAGATGATACATGTAATTATTCTGAAAGCCATATCTGAAATTTATAGGTTCGAAGGTATGTGATGATGTTGAAGGTGGATTGCACAATGTTGGAACTAAAATATTTCTTTAACGTTTTATTAGTTATGCCGATTTTTACTTTTTTAAAAATGAATAATCATATAGCACAATACCCCGATCATTAAAACTTTAAAACTACTATTATGAAACAGATTTTTACACTCTTATCATCCTTAATCCTCTCCATCTCTGCCTTTGCTCAGAATTCCGGCAGGTTAAGTATCACCGCTCTGAATTCCGGATCCATGGTAGTGGTGGTTGATAACAGAAGTTACCAGTTCAATAATTCAAGAGATATTTTGTTAAATGAAATTCCTGCCGGTAATCACCAGGTTAAAATTGTAAAGCAGATCAGGGGTAACTGGAGAAGAAATATAACTATTTATGAAACCAATCTTTTTATCCGCAGGGGAATGCATGTGGATATACTGGTGAACCGTTTTGGAAAAGTATTTATTGATGAGGAACTGATCGGCTATCAGTATGACGATAACCAGAATGATAACTGGAACAATCAAAACAACAATCAGAACAATGATCCTCTATCACAGGCTATGGCGCCTTCATCATTTGAACAATTAAAACAGATCGTATCCAATGAAAGATATGACAACACCCGGGCAACCATAGCTAAGCAGGCCATCAGTGTAAATATGTTTTCAGCGCAACAGGCAAAAGAACTGATCTCCCTGTTTACCTATGAAAACAATAAACTGGATATAGCTAAAACCATGTATGCAAGAACCATTGATAAAAACAATTATATGATCGTGTATGATGTATTTACATACAGCAGTACTAAAGAAGATTTAGCCAGGTTTATTCAGCAATACAGGTAGTTTTTTCACAGGGGGTTATACTTTAAAGGGCGGATATCTATCTGCCCTTTTTATTTGCAAAGATCGGAGCATAAAAAAAGGATGTGCATGCACATCCTGAGTAATATTAAAATGATCTGTTTATTTTTTCATAACAGAAGCCATAGTAGCGCCAATATCTGCCGGACTTGCCACTACATGAATTCCGCATTCTTTCATGATACGCATTTTAGCAGCAGCTGTATCATCTTCACCACCAACGATAGCACCAGCATGACCCATTCTTCTTCCAGGAGGTGCCGTTTGGCCGGCAATGAAGCCTACAACCGGTTTTTTATTTTTTGTAGAAGCAATGTAATGTGCAGCTTCGGCTTCCATACCACCACCTATTTCACCGATCATTACGATCGCATCGGTTTCATCATCATTCATAAATAATTCAATGGCTTCTTTGGTTGTGGTACCGATGATAGGATCTCCGCCAATTCCAATGGCAGTAGAAATTCCCAATCCTGCTTTCGCAACCTGGTCTGCTGCTTCGTAGGTTAATGTTCCTGATTTGGAAACAATTCCGATCCTTCCTTATTTGAAAATGAAACCAGGCATGATACCTACTTTACATTCATCCGCTGTGATTACTCCCGGACAATTCGGCCCTATCAGTCTTGTGTTTTTTCCTTCCAGGAAATTTTTCACTTTCACCATATCCTGAACCGGAATACCTTCTGTGATACAAACCACTAAAGCGATACCTGCATCAGCAGCAAAAGCCGGTGGTACAAAAATGATACTTACATCAGCTCCCGTTGCATTAACAGCATCAGCTACTGTATTGAAAACCGGTCTGTCAAGGTGAGTGGTTCCACCTTTATTAGGTGTTACACCGCCCATTACCTGCGTTCCGTATTCTATCATCTGAGTAGCATGAAACGTTCCTTCTGTTCCGGTAAAACCCTGAACAATAACTTTTGAATTTTTATTCACTAATACTGCCATAAAAGAATGCCTTTAAAATTGCCGCAAAGATAGGAGTTCGGCAATTAAAAAATGAACGATAAAAGAAAGCGGAAAATAGGGAGATTATTTAGGAATGTCACTGTCTTTGATTTCGCCACTGGCCTGCATCATACGCATATGTTTGGCATCCTGTAAAAATCCTGAAGCGAAAATAAATTTATTCAAAAGGTCATTTTTACTGAAAATGATCTCTTCACTGTTGCCAGTCCACTCTTTTTTACCATTCACCATATAAAGAATGTTATCACCGATTTCCATCACACTGTTCATGTCATGGGTATTGATGACGGTGGTGATATTGAATTCCACCGTAAGGTCTTTGATAAGCTGATCGATAACCATAGATGTTTGCGGATCGAGGCCGGAATTGGGCTCATCACAAAAAAGATATTTCGGATTGAGTACGATTGCCCGGGCAATACCCACCCGTTTTTTCATACCGCCACTCAATTCTGCCGGAAATTTTTTATTGGTACCCTGGAGGTTCACTCTCTCCAGCACCTCGTTCACCCTTTTTATTTTTTTATCATGGTTGTCTTTGGTGAACATATTCAGAGGGAATTTTACATTTTCCTCTACGGTCATACTGTCAAATAAGGCTGAACCCTGGAACAGCATGCCGATCTGCTGGCGTAATAATTTACGGTCTTCCTGCGTCATGTCCGTGAAGCTAATGCTATCATAAATGATCTCTCCTTCATCCGGTTCAAACAATCCTACGAGGCATTTTTGTAATACGGTCTTGCCGCTTCCGCTGGTGCCTATTATCAGGTTGGTCTTGCCGGTTTCCATTACATGGCTAACGCCATCCAGCACCACTTTATCTCCGAAACTTTTTTTGATATCTTTAAATTCGATCATACTATCTATAATAATAAAGCTGCAAGAGCATAATCAGCAAACAGGATCAGCACACAACTTACCACCACAGATGTTGTACTGCTGCGGCCTATCTCCAGTGCACCGCCTTTTACATAATAACCATAATATGCAGGGATAGAACTGATGATAAAAGCAAATGTATAGGCCTTGATCAGTGCGAACGTTACATTATAAGGCATAAAATTTTCTGTCAGTCCACGATCATAGGTGTCTGTGGAAAGAATACCAGCCATATTACCGGCAAAACGTCCACCCCAGATTCCCAGTACCATGGCTATGATCACCAGCATGGGAATAGTGATGATAGCAGCCACGATCTTCGGCATTACCAGGTATGTTTTAGTATTGATCCCCATGATCTCCAGTGCATCGATCTGTTCACTCACTCTCATATTTCCCAGTTCACTGGCAATTTTACTTCCTACCACGCCTGCCAGAACTATACAAACAAGGGTAGGTGCAAATTCCAGGATCACTGTATCTCTTACGATCTGGGCAATTACTGTTTTGGAAAGGAGCGGGGAGGTTAACTGGTAAGACGTCTGAACAGCACTTACTGCACCCATAAAAACAGAAATGATCGTCACGATTCCAAGCGAACCTATGCCGATCTCACTGCATTGATGCATAAATTCTTTCCAATATACTTTTGCGTTCTCAGGTTTGCTGAACATTCCTTTTAAAAGCAAGATGTATTTGCCGAAATGAGTGAAAAATGACATATCAGGGTTTACGTAACAACTAAAATTAAATTATTTAACAGCATACTTTCATTTTCTATGCCATTGTTTTGGAAGATCGTTTCCACCATTTACTTTTTTTAATCTCTTCCGTAGCATTGTTTTTGGATTTGGAATGTGCATCTACCACAGAAATCACCACCATATTGAAGATAGAACGTATGCTGCTGCCCAGTTGTAAAACGTGAACAGGTTTCTTCAATCCCAGTAAGATCGGGCCTATACTGTCTGCACCGCCCACTTCCTGTAATAGATTATAAGCAATATTTCCGGCCGATAAATTCGGGAATATGAGCACATTCACTTCACCTTTCACCAGTTCTGTGAAAGGGTAATTATCTTTCAGGATCTCTTTATTAAATGCCAGGATTCCCTGTATTTCACCGTCGCAAATAAGTGTAGGATCTTTTTGCTTTACTAATTCCCTTGCTCTTCTTACCAGTTTGGCTTCCGGTGAATCACTGCTGCCGAAATTGGAATAAGACAGCATAGCTATTCTTGGAACGATATTAAAATGTTTCACTTCTTTGGCCACCAGTAAGGTAATTTCCGCCAGTTCTTCGGATGTTGGGTTAAAATTTACGGTGGTATCAGCCAAAAACAAAGGTCCGCGTTTGGTGAACAACAGGTACATACCGGCAATCTTCTTCACGCCTTCGTCCATTCCTATGATCTCAATAGCAGGTCGGATCGTATCCGGGTAATTCCTGCTTAAACCACTGATCATACAATCTGCTTCCCCGGTTTCCACCAGCATACAGCCGAAGTGATTCCGTTCTTTCATGGCTTTGATGGCCTCATAGCGGTTTACACCACGGCGCTGGCGTTTCTGGAAAAAAAGTTCCCCGAATTTTTTGCGCAGGTCTTCTGTTTCATCATCTTTCGGATCAATGATCGGCATACCTTCCAGGTCGATGGAATTTAATGCTGCGATCTCTTCGATCTTTTTCACATTGCCCAGTAAGATCGGGTATCCTACTTTTTCATCCAGTACCAGTTGAGCTGCTTTCAGGATCTTCGCATTTTCTGCATCTGCAAACACTACACGTTTCGGATCCTGGCGTGCTTTCGCACCAATTACGCGGCTGAGCTGATTATCCAATCCCAGTCTTTTATTAAGTTCGATCTCATATTCTTCCCAGTTTTTGATGGGTTCCCTGGCCACGCCGCTTTCCATAGCTGCTCTTGCAACTGCAGGAGCAATACTTGGCAATAAACGGGGATCGATGGGTTTGGGAATGATGTATTCCGGACCGAAAGAAATTGTTTTTTCATTATAAGCCAGGTTCACGATATCAGGAACAGCAGATTTTGCCATCTCTGCAAGCGCGTGCACGGCAGCCAGTTTCATGGCCTCATTGATCTGGGTGGCGCGTACATCCAGTGCGCCTCTGAAAATATAAGGGAAGCCCAGCACATTATTTACCTGGTTAGGGAAATCACTGCGGCCGGTAGCCATGATGATATCTTTTCTTACAGCAGTTGCATCATGATAGGTTATTTCAGGATCGGGATTGGCCATGGCAAACACGATCGGGTTTTTTGCCATGCTGCGGATCATGTCCTGCTTCACTACATTTCCAACGCTCAGTCCTACAAAAACATCGGCATCTTTCATCGCTTTTGCAAGATCGTAATTTTTGTATTTCTCATCCACGCAAAATGGAATTTTGATGTCTTCGATATCCGTTCTTCCCCTGTGCAAAATACCATTCACGTCAAATACCATGAAGTTGCCCGGCTTTGCGCCAAGCGATTTGTATAAACGGATACAGGCCATCGCCGCCGCACCTGCACCACTGATCACAAAACGAACTTTATCTATTTTCTTTTTCTGAAGTAACAGTGCATTCAGCAATGCTGCTCCGGATATGATGGCAGTTCCATGCTGGTCATCGTGCATCACCGGGATATTGCAGATCTTTTTTAATTCCTGCTCTATATAAAAACATTCCGGTGCCTTGATGTCTTCTAAATTGATTCCACCAAAAGTGGGTTCCAGCGATTTAACGATCTCCACAAATTTTTTAGGATCTTTTTCGTCGATCTCAATATCAAACACATCGATGTCTGCAAAGATTTTGAACAGTACGCCCTTTCCTTCCATTACCGGTTTGCTGGCATAAGGACCAATATTTCCAAGGCCGAGAACAGCGGTGCCATTTGTTATAACACCCACTAAATTTCCTTTGGCAGTATATTTAAAAACATTTTCCTGGTTGGCGGCAATTTCCTTGCAGGGTTCTGCAACGCCCGGAGAATAGGCCAGGGAAAGATCCCTTTGTGTTTTGGCATCTTTGGTAGGAACTACTTCGATCTTACCGGGACGACCTTTACTATGATAATCTAATGCCTCTTGTTTACGTACGTCTTTTGCCATAACATCAACTTTTCATTTCCTCCTTACAGGAAAAAACAGGATGCAATTTAAGTAACTATACAGCTAATGCCTATTGAGTTTTTACACGAAAACTCCACGTTATGGTAAATTCAGCTATTATGTCCCCGCTTTCATCAGTTCCAACAGACCTGCAGACAACGGATTGTGATTTCCCTGACGACATGGCTTCTTTTACTGTCATCTCTATAAGGCTTCCGTCTTCACAGGTAAACAATGTGATACTTTTTGCTTTTTTTAAAAACACCCCTTCTGTTTTTACCACCAGCATACTGATGCCGGGTTCTTGTTGATAACAATGCGTCATGGCCAGAATGCCGGTGCTCATTTCTGCTGCCATACTGAGGCAGGCAAAATAGGTACTGCCGAATGGATTTTGTGAAAACCATTTATACGGTACTGTTGCAATGCATTTTGATTCATCCGCATACCGAACTTTCACGCCGCTGAAGAAGGCTGCAGGTAATTTCTGGAGTAAATAAAATCTGAATTTAAAAGGATGCAGAACGATCCGTAAAAAATTATTCAAACTGTAAAGCTTTATTTGTCATACGTGGCAGCGTCCAGGGCGGCAGGTGTCCACATTTTTAAAAAATCCATCACTTTTCTTTTATCATAACTTTTTTTTCCGTCTTCCAGGTACTCACTGTTCTGCGTATGAATTCTGATTCCTTTCTCATCCAGGATCACGAAAACAGGAAAGCCAAATCGCTGTGCATGATCCAGTTTTCTGAACATCGCGGTATTCTCATTTTCTTTGCTGTAATTAAGATGGTACCAGACAAAAGATGATTGTATCATTGAATCTATCTGCGGATCTGCTTTAGCAAAACGTGCGAATTCAATGCACCATTTACACCAGTTTCCGCCACCTTGTATCAAAACATATTTATGCTCTTTTTTAGCTTTCATAACAGCAGTACGAATGTCTTTTTCTGCATCCGCATTCGGATTATATAATTTTTTTTCCTGTGCTGCAGAAGTGGAAGCATATATAAAAAACAAAAGGGAGATCAATAATTTCATGTGTACAATTTAGTGTATTTAAACGGATATGATTTCAGGCGTTTGCTATCACATAACCTGGTTCTTCAGCAGATCTTCAAATGTATCTCTTCTTCTAATCAGCATGGCTTTTCCATTTTCCACCATTACTTCTGCGGGTTTTAAACGCGAATTAAAATTAGAAGACATTTCAAATCCGTATGCGCCTGCATTGTGAAAAACGAGCAGATCACCTTCCCTTATTTCCGGTAAGGTGCGGTCCCATGCAAATGTGTCTGTCTCGCAGATATTACCCACAACAGTATAAATCCTTTCTGTTCCCTGTGGATTCGATAAATTGCTGATGTGGTGGTAAGCATCATACATCATCGGGCGAATGAGATGATTAAAGCCGCTGTTTACGCCTGCAAATACAGTAGCCGGCGTTTGTTTTACCACCGTTGTTTTTACAATAAAATAGCCTGCCTGGCTTACGAGATATTTGCCCGGTTCAAACCAAACCTGTAATTTTTTACCGGTCTCTTTTTCAAATTCATGAAAGGCTGCACCCACTTTTTCGCCTAATACATCCACATTGGTTTCAGCATCACCGGGTTGATAAGACACTTTGAATCCGCTGCCCAGATCAATGAACTTAAGATCAGGAAAATGTGTGGCCATACTGAACATCACCTCCAGGCCTTCCAGGAAAACATTGATATCACGGATCTCACTGCCGGTATGCATATGAATGCCATTCACTTTTATACCTGTGGTTTTTACAACGCGTTCGATATGCCGCATCTGGTGAATGGAAATGCCGAATTTACTGTCTACATGGCCGGTGGATATTTTAAAATTTCCTCCCGCCATGATATGCGGATTCAAACGGATGCAAACAGGGTAAGAATTTTTAAAACGGTTGCCGAATTGTTCTAAAAAACTGATGTTGTCAATATTTAAATTCACTCCCAGTTCCTTCGCTTCCAGTAGTTCATCAAAATCAATACAATTGGGCGTGAACAGAATTTTCTGCGGAGGAAAACCTGCCAATAAACCCAGTTTTACTTCATTGATACTTACACAATCCAGGGATGCACCTAATGAATGTACATATTTTAAAATGTTGATGTTGGTGAGGGATTTACAGGCATAAAAAAACCTTGCATCACAATGCTGAAATGCCTTTTCAAGTTTTTGAAACTGTTCCTTTATTTTTTCCGCCTGGTAAATGTAAACCGGCGTTCCAAATTCTTCTGCGATAGCGATGAGTTGATTGTTGCCGATGGATTGCATATGACGAAAGTGATGAAATACTTTCAGAAATCAGAAATACAAACTATAAAGTTGATGGAAAATAATTATTTATGCGGGTAAGCAGGGCAAACAGATCAGTTATTTTCTTCCTCTGCCGGGTTGTTGTTTTCTTCAGCCGGAGAATTGTCTGCGTCTGTTAGAGTTTCCAGCGTGGCACCAGCCGGAATTTCGATATTTTCATCGCCATTCAACTGGTTCATGGAAGTTGCTTTGAAAAATTCTTCCATGATCACTTCATCCAGTTTTGGCAGTTCATCTGCACTGTTGATACCGAAGTAATCCATGAATGATTTGGAAGTGGAATAGATGAGTGGTTTTCCAACGGCATCTTCATTTCTGCCGGAGATCACAACAAGGTCTTTCTCCAGTAATTTCTGAACGGCATAATCGCAATTCACTCCGCGGATCGATTCGATCTCACTTTTGGTGATCGGTTGTTTGTAAGCAATGATCGCCAGTGTTTCCAGGGAAGCGGTAGATAATCTTTTTAAAAATTTATCTCCATTGAGTACTGCAACTGTTTTATGATACAGGGGTTTGGTAAGAAATTGCCATCCACCTCCGCTTTGTTTTAATTCAAAGGCGTAAAATTCAGAATCATATTTTTCCTGTATGCCTTCAATTGCGGTGGTAACCTGGTCAGCATCTGCCCTGTCATCAATGAAACCCAGTGCCTGGTTCACCAGTTCTGTTATTTCGAAAGTGGTGAGCGGTTTGTCACTCGCAAAAATGAGCGCTTCAATATGCGGTATGATTTGACTGATTTCCATATTATCCCTGTAATGCTGCCGCTCCGCTCACGATCTCGGTTAATTCTGTTGTGATGGCAGCCTGGCGGGCCCTGTTATAAGTGATCTTTAATGTTTTGATCAGTTCATTGGCATTGTCACTGGCCTTATCCATGGCCGTCATGCGTGCACCGTGCTCACTTGCATTGGCATCCAGTACAGATTTATATAATTGCGTATTTAAAATCTTCGGCATTAATTCAGCGATCAGTACTTCCTGGCTGGGTTCGTAAATAAAATCCGCTTTTTTCTGGCCTTTTATTTCTGCTACTTTTCTTACGGGAAGAAATTGTTCAGCCACAAATACCTGTGTAGCAGCATTTCTGAATTCGCTGTACACCACATCTACCGCATCAATTTCCTTTGCAGCAAATGCATCCATGGCAAATTTGGATGCTGCCTGTACGCGGTCGAAACTTAATCCTGTGAAAATATCCCAGTAACGGTCCACCACTTTAAAACCATTTTTGGTGAAATGCTCATATCCTTTTTTACCGATCGGTAGTACGCGTACATTTCCTTTTGCAGCCTGGCCGGCATATTTGTCGGCAATCAGTTGCTTGGCCATTTTGATGAGGTTACTGTTATAACCACCACAAAGACCACGGTCACTGGTAACCACAATAATCAATACATTTTCAATAGGTCTTTCGGTAGCCAAGTCAATGGAAAAATCACCCTGAATACTGGAAACCATGTTGCTCAGCATTTCCTGTAATTTCTGTGCATAAGGGCGCATTTGTGTGATAGCATCCTGTGCACGGCGTAATTTAGCCGCACTCACCATTTTCATGGCTTTCGTGATCTGCTGGGTGCTTTGTACACTTTTGATCCTGTTCCGTACTTCTTTTAATGCGCCACTCATATATAAAAGTTTTTACAGCTATGCCTTTTTTAAGAGCCGCAAAGGTAAGCAAGCAGATTCAAATATCCATTCGCGAATTGGAACATTAGATATTTGGTTTATTGGTTTCTGGTTGCTGATATCTAGCATCCAGCATCCATTAACCAGTCACCAGCATCCAGTAACTAGTCACCAGCATCCAGTATCCAGAATCCGT